>CAMDQV010000001.1 GCA_945906015.1 Pedobacter schmidteae
CCTCATATAGAGTTTCAGCACTTAGGGATGGCGACCACAATGAAGCAGCACCGGCAACAGCAGTGGCCTGCAGGAATTTACGGCGGTTTAAGAAATCAGACATTTTACTGGGTTTTAGTTTATATTCTAAATTTAAAAAAAAATAATCAAAAAAATAATCGTATCACCCTAAAATAGAGCATAATACAATTTACAACCTCTAAAAATAAATAGAAAATAAATTCTAAACTTTGAAAATGAACTTTACAGAAGAATATGGAGAAAATAAACAAATAGTAGAATTTAGTTCATTAAAAACTGATTATTAGATAATTAACGATTAACTTATATCTATCAATTCGTAAATTTTTGATAATTAATACATACAATATACAGGTTAAAACATCGATGTACCATTATTGATACTTACAGATTCGTAACTTAAACCCGCATATTTGTCAAAATATTTGTGTGAATGAAATACTATTCAGCCATGATCAAAAAATAGTTCTTCTTTCCTTTTTGAGCAACCAGAAATATACCATTAATCAGGTTTGCTGTAGTCAATATCAGAGCGGGATCAGCTATTTTTTCCTTATTGATAGAAACTCCTCCTCCACTAATCATTTTACGGGCTTCTCCTTTAGATGGGAATACCGTAGTTTTTTCGGCCAGCAGGTCAGTTGCATTCATACCCGCCGAAAATTCATTCTTAGCAATAGTAAATTGAGGTAAGCCTTCAAAAACTTCAAGCACATCATCCTTACTTAATGAATTTAAAAATTCTAGGGAACCATTCCCGAATAAGAAATCAGAAGTTTTCAGTGCTGTTTGAAGTGCATCAAAAGAATGGGTACGAATGGTAATCTCTTCAGCAAGTGCCTTTTGAAGAATTCTTAAATGTGGAGCAAGGTCATGCTCTATTTCAAGGGTCTCAATTTCAGAATGTGATTTTAGTGTGAATATTCTGATCCAGCTTTTTGCATCCGAGTCAGTAGTATTTAACCAAAACTGATAAAATTTATAGGGAGATGTTTTGGCAGGATCCAGCCATACTGCACCGCTCTCGGTTTTACCAAATTTAGTTCCATCTGTCTTTTTAATTAATTGAGTAGTAATAGCAAATGCGTTACCTGATGCCTTTCGGCGAATTAATTCTGTTCCGGTAACAATATTTCCCCACTGATCTGAACCGCCCATTTGCACCAGACAATTCTTTTCTTTCCACAAATAGTAAAAGTCATAACCCTGAACCAACTGATAACTAAACTCCGTGAATGACATACCTGTTTCACCATCAAGACGCTTTTTTACAGAATCCTTAGCCATCATATAATTAACAGTCAGGTGCTTACCTACATCTCGTATAAAATCAAGGAAAGTGAAATTTTTGAACCAGTCATAATTATTGACTATTTCTGCACTTTTAGGGCCACAGTTAAAATCAAGAAATTTTTTCAACTGTTCTTCCAGGCATTTCACATTATGATTCAATACCTCTTCAGAGAGTAGGTTACGTTCTGTCGACTTCCCAGAAGGATCGCCAACCATACCTGTTGCACCACCCACCAAAGCAACTGGCTTATGCCCTGCCATTTGAAAGTGAATGAGGGTCATGATCTGTGTCAGGTGCCCAACATGTAATGATTCTGCTGTCGGGTCAAAACCTATATACCCAGAGGTCATCTGTTTATTCAGTTCTTCTTCAGTACCAGGCATTATATCGTGCAGCATTCCGCGCCAGCGTAATTCTTCTACAAAGTTCATTTTATATTAAGGATCATTACAGATACAAATATAACAGAATTGATAAAACCACTGCATCGCAAATATTTTCGTATTTTTATGATAATACAAACCATCCCGGACGATTTGCATAAAGAATCAACCGAAATAACAAATAATGAATTTCCTATCTCACTTTTACTTTGACAGACATAGCGAAGACCCGCACCTGGTTTTGGGTACTGTTTTGCCAGATCTGGTAAAAAATGCAAGAAAGGATTGGAATATACATCCGGAAAAAAAGGCAGAATTATTTACAAGCGATATTGAAAACTCTATTCTTAATGGCTGGAGACGGCACCTTGCAGTAGATCGCCATTTTCATAATTCTACTTTCTTTTTTGAACATACCAGCGCAATCCGAGCGCGCATTGCACCTTATTTGCAGGATTCAATAGTCAGACCTTCTTTTTTAGCCCATATTTCGCTAGAGCTTATGCTCGACAGCACTCTTTTAACCAAAAATCACATCGAAGCTGAAGATCTATATAAACATCTGCGACAATCAGATAGATTGGGAATGATAAAATTTCTTGAATTAAACGATATAGACGATACAGACTATTTTTTAAAATTCTTTGATAAATTCATCCAGTCAAATTATCTAAATAGTTATCGCCAGAGCCATAACATCATTTATGCATTAAACCGGATTTGCATGCGTATTTGGAAAGACCCCTTAACTGAAAGTCAGATGCACAATCTTTCTAAGATCCTTACTGAATACCACGACAATTTGCAGGGAAATTACATCGAAATATTTGACGAAATTTCTTTGGCAATTGACCATTAATACTAAAACTTGATAACAGAAATTGTTTTAAGCCAATTATCCTGTTTAAAAGCTGAATTTCAAGATCAATTATCTGATTAAGTATCAAATTTTAAATTGAAAAAATTATCTTCGTTACATGTCACTTTTTGAAATTAAAGAACAGATTGAGAGCATTGTAAAAGAGCTGAATGAGCATAATTACAGCTATTATGTTTTGGCTCAACCTACCCTCTCAGATTTTGAGTACGATAAAAAGCTTGAAGAACTTGCCAAGCTAGAAAAGGAATATCCCGAATATCTCGATCCTGAGTCGCCAACCATTAAAGTGGGAGGATATATCACGAAAGAATTCGAGACTTTTAAACATAAGTGGCCTATGCTATCTCTTGGTAACACTTATAATGAACAAGATTTAAAAGACTTTGACGAGAGGGTACGAAAAGTTATAGGTAATGATTTCGAATATGTATGTGAGTTGAAGTTTGATGGACTTTCAATAAGTCTGAGTTATGAAAATGGAAAACTCATGCGTGCAATTACCCGGGGAGATGGTACACAGGGAGACGATGTAACGAATAATGTTAAAACGATCCGTAGTATTCCAAAAACTATCAAGACTTCGGGATATCCTGAATCTTTTGACATTCGGGGAGAGGTATTTATGCATCGAGCGGCTTTTGAAAGGCTTAATAATGAGCGAATAGAGAACAATGAAATTGCCTTTGCCAATCCAAGGAATTTCGCTTCAGGAACATTAAAGATGCAGGATTCAACAGTGGTCGCAAAAAGACCGCTGGATTGTTTTCTATATTTTTTATACACTGAGAAACCCAGTTATAAAACCCATTGGGAAAGCCTTGAAGCTGTAAAAAATTGGGGATTTCATGTCTGTGAGCATACTAAATTATGTAAGAACATTGATAATGTACTGGGATTCATACACTATTGGGAGGAGCAGCGCTTTGGTTTAAGTTATGATATTGATGGCATCGTTATCAAGGTTAATAATTTAAGTCAGCAACAAGAACTTGGATTTACAGCAAAATCACCGAGATGGGCTATATCTTATAAGTATAAAGCACAAGAAGTGGAGACCATTTTAGAAAAAGTCAGTTATCAGGTAGGCCGAACAGGTGCAGTAACTCCGGTAGCGAATCTTAGGCCCGTTTTGCTTGCTGGTACAACAGTAAAAAGGGCAACACTTCACAATTCAAACGAAATTAAACGCCTGGATCTGCATTTAGGCGATACTGTATTGGTAGAAAAAGGAGGAGAAATTATTCCCAAAATTATTGCAGTGAATACAAGCAAACGGAATAATTCTGCATTAAGAGTGATCTACCCAGAAGTATGCCCTGAATGCAAAACTCTTCTTATCCGGAAGGAAGGAGAAGCCGTTCATTATTGCCCGAATGATGAAGAATGCCCTCCTCAAATAGTAGGAAAAATTCAGCATTTTATTGGCCGAAAAGCCATGAACATTGATGGATTAGGAGATGAAACCATCGAGGTTTTTTATAAAAGGGGATTTATTGTTCACATAAGCGATCTTTATACACTCTGCAAAAAGGAAGACCTCCTGAAACAAATCGACCGCTTTGGCCAAAAATCCATCAGCAATATGCTTGAGGGAATAGAAAAATCCAAGCAAATGCCTTTTGAGAAGGTTCTCTTCGGACTAGGTATCAGGTATGTTGGAGAAACTGTAGCCAAAAAACTTGCAGCATATTTTAAGAATATTGATAGCCTGATGAATGCTAGTTTTGAGGAATTGGTGACTGTAGAAGAAATCGGAGAAAGAATTGCAGAAAGCCTGATCGAATACTTTAAAGATCACAAACATAAGGAGCAAATAGAACAGCTCAGGAGCCATGGTTTGCAATTCGAGTCTGTACAGAAAACAATTGATTTAGAAAGCAATAAACTAGAAGGACAATCATTTATAATTTCTGGGGTATTTGAAAATTACAGTCGTGATGAATTAAAAGATATAATTGAGGCAAATAGCGGGAAAATAGTAAGCAGCATTTCAGCAAAGTTAAATTTTCTGGTTGCAGGTGATAATATGGGACCTGCCAAACTCGAGAAAGCGACAAAACTTCAAATTCCAATAATTTCAGATGATGATTTAATCAAAATGCTACACTAATTTTGATGAAATATGGTAATATTTAAGATATCGTTTTAAAATCGAGCAATTTCCACTTAAATTCGCAGAATAACAGTTTGAGTAAACAAAAATACAATGAATAAATTTCATGGAACAGGAGTAGCTATGATTACTCCCTTCAAATCAGATGGATCTGTTGACCATACTGCCCTCAAAACTGTAATTGACCATATCATCAAGGGCGGAGCAGAATATATTGTCTCTTTAGGTACTACTGGAGAGGCCGCTACCTTGAGTAGTGATGAAAAAAAAGCAGTTTGGGACACAACTGTTGCTCAGGTCAATGGAAGGGTGAGTCTTGTTGCCGGTATTGGAGGAAATAATACTTCGGAAGTTTTAAATGATTTGAAAAAATTCGATTCTAAAGGATTCGATGCGGTGCTTTCTGTTTGTCCATATTATAATAAACCTACTCAGGAAGGAATTTATCAGCACTACAATGCTATTGCTGACCATAGCCCACTACCTGTCATACTCTATAATGTACCAGGCAGAACAGGAGTAAACATGGCTGCTGAAACAACACTGCGCTTAGCGCATGATCATAAGAACATCATTGCGATGAAAGAGGCTTCGGGCAATTTTGAGCAGTTCAATAAAATTATAAAGGATAAGCCTGATGACTTTTTATTTATTTCTGGAGATGATCCAATAACATTACCATTGATTGCGATGGGTGCGGCAGGTGTTATATCGGTTATTGGGAATGCCGTTCCAGGAATATTTTCTAGCATGGTTCGTATGTGCCTAAATGGTAAATTCATTGAGGCACAGCCTTTGCATCATAGCCTGACAGAGTTTACATCTTTGTGTTTTGTTGAAGGCAATCCGGGAGGAGTAAAATATGCTATGAAACTACTTGGAATTTGTAACGATACGATGCGATTGCCACTTGTTAATGTTAGTAATGGCATTGAAAACCAAATAAAAGCAAAGCTTGAGCAATTAAATTTGCTTTAAAACAGAAAAGGCCCGTTCATAAGAACAGGCCTTTTTCTTTGGGGAAGAAAATTATTTCTTAGCTTCTTTGTTCTTCTTTTCTTGTACTTCAAGACGGATAGCTTGAGCAAGATTTTTCAAGTCTTGCATTCCTTTTCTAACGCGGGTACCAGCTGCGCTGTTAGCCTTGTTGTAAAACTTGTCTGCATCTGCCTCTAAAGACTCAAATAAATTTTTTGCTTCAGTGAATTTTTTCATGATTTTACTCTTTTAGTTTAGGGTTAGTAACTTAATGTTAAACGAATTTAAAATGTTTTTTTTAAATAATGAATAATTGAAAAAAATAAAATCATGTGCTTTTAGCGTTTTTTTCCACATTTAGTGCAGTTATGCACAAAAATGCGGTTTAATAAAGGCTTAATAAGTAAAATTTGACATATTACATATTAAGTTTAAAAAAAAATGTCCTCAGAGACTATCTGAAGACATTTTTTATTCGCTAATCGTTGAGTAGCATTACTCATTTAAAATTAAGAATTTAATAGACTTTTTTCCTTGTAATGTCCCTTTTTCAATTTCACAGCGAGTTCACTGTAGGCATCAAGAGTACGGTTAACATCTTCAATAGTATGAAGGGCAGTTGGGATCAAACGAAGCATGATCAAACCCTTTGGAATAACAGGATAAACTACTATAGAACAAAAGATACCATAGTTTTCTCTAAGATCCATAGTAATGGCTGTAGCCTCCTGAAGTTCGCCTTCAAGGAATACTGGAGTAACCATAGTATTTGTTACACCTATATCAAATCCTCTTTCTTTAAGACCATTTTGCAGGCTGATAGCGATGAACCAAAGCTTTTCTCTAAGTTCAGGCTGACTCTTAAGTAATTCAAGCCTTTTACGCAGACCAACAACCATTGGCATTGGAAGCGATTTTGCAAATATCTGAGAACGCATATTGTAACGAAGGAAATTGGTTATTTCTTCGGTAGAAGCAATAAATGCTCCAATTCCTGCCATTGATTTGGCGAAAGTTCCAAAATAAATATCCACTCCATCAACGCAATTCTGTGCCTCATGAGTTCCTGCACCGGTATCACCCATGGTACCAAACCCATGCGCATCATCAATTAGCAGGCGGAAACTAAATTTACTTTTAAGCTCAACTACCTCTTTCAACTTACCCTGAGCTCCTGACATACCAAATACACCTTCAGTGATAACTAGGATAGAACCACCAGTATTCTCTACCCATCGTGTTGCTCTCTCCAATTGCTTTTCAAGGCTTTGCATATCATTATGGGTATAAACGAATCGTTTGCCCTGATGAAGGCGAACACCATCAATGATACAGGCATGCGACTCAGCATCATAAACAATAACATCATGCCTGTCAACCAATGCATCGATCGCCGACATGATTCCCTGATAACCAAAATTCAAAAGAAATGCATCCTGCTTTCCTACAAAGTCTGCAAGTTCTCTTTCTAATGCTTCATGATTATTTGAATTACCTGACATCATACGAGCTCCCATCGGGTAAGCAAGACCAAATTCTGTGGCTCCTTCTATATCTGCCTTACGAACTTCTGGATGATTTGCAAGTCCGAGGTAATTGTTTAGACTCCAAACTAAGTGCTCCTTACCTCTGAACATCATATAAGGAGCTATTTCACCCTCTAATTTAGGAAAGGAGAAATAACCATGAGCCATTTTCTGGTGCTGGCCCAGAGGTCCCATGTTTTTAGAAATTTTATCAAATAAATCCAATTTTTATAATTTTATTGTTAACGTTTATTTCGTCAAAGTTAAGATTTAGCAGCCTGATTATCAAAAGCTAATTAAGCTTAATACAAAAGGTATGCCTTAAACAAAAAAGGCCTGAATCCAGAAGAAAAAGGCCTTTTTTAAGATATAAAACATTTCCTTAATCTACATTATCGTGCAGAAAGGAATTGTTTGGTCTGATTTCAGTGATCCCCTCATCATTACTTAAAGTAAATCTAGACACCTGTGATTCGGAAGAGTGCGGAACATCATTCAAAGAAAGCTGCTTACGCTTATATGCTGGCTCATTCTCAAGTTCCTGTAAACCATTGGTAGTCCGTAACTTCATGCTCAGGTCTTTGAGGCGCAGAATTCTTTCCTTAGACTTGCGCAACTGTTCTTCAATCGATTCATCTGTTTTGTCCTCATCAGGATTATTCCAGGTCATAGGAATTTCTTCCTCTTGAACTTCAGCAAGAATTTCATCTTCTACTAGCTGTTCTGATTCTTCAAAGACCCCTTCAAAGGCTTCTTCAGTATCTTCAGTTTCAATCTCGAACTCAACTGATTTCTCAACATGGGCAAGATCTAAAGGAATTTCATCAGTCAATGTATGCCGAACGTATTCTGACTCTGAAGATTTTTCTTCTTCAACCTTTGGCGTACTATGAAAATAACCTGCAAAAAGATCAACCTGACTTTCTTCAGTTGATTTAAGAACAGGTCCGTTAATTTCTTCTTTTTTAAGATCCATAAAGGAATTAGCCTGAACAGGCTTAACCATTGGGGCTAGCTCTGGTGTTAATAAAGACACTTTACGAATCTGACTTTTTTCTACTTCCCGCTCTTCCATGGTCTGGAAACCGGTAGCAATAATCGTTACTGAGATCTTCTCTCCTAATCCTTCATCAGTACAGTTACCCCAGATCAAATCAGCAGCCAATCCTGCTTCCTGCTGTATAAAGTCTGTAATGATACTAACCTCATCCATAGTTACTTCTTTATCTCCAGAACTAATATTCAACAGAATATAACGCGCGCCTTCAATCTCATTATCTTTCAGTAATGGAGATGCCAAGGCACCTTCAACTGCCCTCAAAGCACGATTTTCACCTTCAGCAGCATAACTTCCCATAATGGCAACTCCGCTTTCTTTCATTACGGTGCGCACATCTTTAAAGTCAACGTTTATATATCCTGGAATAGTGATGATTTCCGCAATTCCTTTTGCCGCAGTTGTTAAAATATTATCAGCTTGTGCAAATGCAGAACCAAGAGTGAGATTTCCAAATATTTCTCTCAAACGATCATTCGATATAACCAGGTATGAGTCTACATATTTCTTGAATTCCTCTAAACCTTCTTCAGCCTGAGTTTTTCTACGCTTACCTTCAAAAGAAAAGGGAGTAGTTATAATACCCACAGTAAGAATATCCATTTCTTTGGCTGCTTTTGCAATGATCGGACTAGCACCTGTTCCGGTGCCACCACCCATTCCTGCAGTGATGAAAAGCATCTTAGTATTAGACCCAAGCATTCTTTTGATATCATCAATATTTTCAATTGCAGAATTTTTCCCTACCTCAGGCATCGAACCAGCTCCCATACCTTCAGTTAAACTTGCTCCGAGTTGAACCTTATTTGGTATCGGACTAAGTTCAAGTGCCTGTGCATCGGTATTACAAATAATGAAATCAACACCTGTTATTCCCTGACGATACATGTGATTCACAGCGTTACCGCCGCCGCCGCCAACACCAATAACCTTGATGATCGATGACTTTTCTTTTAACATTTCAAACTGCATATTCTTAATTATCAGTTGAGTAAATATTATTCATTATTAGACAGTTTACACTGTAATATTAAGTATTTATCCACAGAGGTTTTCCACAAATGTTAAATTGTGGGAAACTCCTGATTTGTGGAAAATTAACGAATGTAATCTTCATCCTTGATATCATCCTTGATGAATTTTGCTCCTGATTGCAGAATCCGTTCAAACAATCCCTGTCCTTTTTTAGGCTTTTCTATAAGGGCAACCATTTCTGTTAAAAGACTTCCACTTTCAGCAGAATCTTTGACAAGTTCTGCCTTCTGAATACCTTTAATCAAAAGACCAATACCCGTAGCATACATCGGACTTTTCAATTCATCATAAACCGATTTAGGAAGTACATCATTTTTAGCCAAATGTTCATTTGGATACCCTATACGGCTATCTAAACCAGTCACAAATTCAACGAGCTGAGGTAAGTGCTTTAATTGTGCTCCACCCCCTGTGATCACGATCCCGGCGATCAGCTTCTTTTCATACCCTGAAGATTTGATCTCATAATAAACGTGTTCAATGATCTCTTCCATCCTAGCCTGAATAACATAAGCAAGATTTTTTACCGAGATCTCTTTTGGCTCTCTGCCTCTAAGTCCGGGAACACAAATGATCTCATTCTCTTTATTTTCGTCTGCTAATGCAGATCCGAAACGTGTTTTCAATAGTTCGGCCTGATTTCGCATAACAGAACAACCTTCGCGGATATCTTCGGTAACACTATTGCCACCAAATGGAATCACCGCTGTATGACGAATAATTCCTTCATGAAAAATAGCCAGGTCAGTTGTACCGCCACCTATATCAACCAGAACAACACCAGCTTCTTTTTCTTCATCACTCAATACAGACTCAGAAGAAGCCAATGGCTCAAGGATCAACTCCTGAGTTTCAAGTTCGGCATTACCAACACATTTAAGAATGTTCTTCACAGCGCTAACATGCCCAGAGATGATATGAAAGTTTGCTTCAAGGCGTACACCGGACATACCTATCGGATCTTTTACACCCGGCTCATTATCAACAGTAAATTCCTGAGGTAGCACATGGATAATCTCTTCGCCAGGAGGCATAAGTAACTTATACATATCCTCAATGAGCTTATCAATATCTTTACGCTGAATCTCAGTATTCAACTCCTTGCGAGTTAGAATTCCGCGATGCTGAAGACTTTTAATATGCTGGCCAGCAATACCGACGTTAACAATCTTTACATCCACATTAGACTGAGCGCTGGCTTCTTCAACAGCCAGCATGATTGCCTGAACAGTTTTTTGAATATTGGAAACCACCCCGCGGGTAACCCCTGCTGATTCGGCTTTACCCATACCCAAAATTTCAATCTTACCATGTTCGCTTCTACGGCCAACGGTTACGCAAATTTTAGTTGTTCCTATATCAAGGCCGACAACAATTGGTGAATTTTTGGCTGAAGCTGAGTTAATTTGATCCATATGCTTAATATTAATTTTTTGTTGATTCCTGACTTTCTAATTTTAAACTATCGGTTAAAAGCCGATTTATTTCCGTAACTATTTTAGTTGTATCGAATTTATTTTTTCCACAAACAATCTGATTAGCATATTTCAGATTTATTGATTTATAGGTATCCCAGCCAACTTTTGGCATCGCCTTTTTGTAAAACACAAAAAGGTTTCTAAACTTGGTTTGCAAAGAATCTGCATTTCCAAGAATGATCTTATGATCTCCAACCCGTGGTACCATTTCAATATCTCCCTTCAAGTCGACAAAGAGCTGTTCGATCTGATTATCCCAAAGTGTATCAGTCTTTATAAACTGAGCTGTTCTGTAAAGGTCTTTTGCAAGTTTAGAATTAAGTGTATCTACCTTACCTGAAAAATCCTCATCAATAAAACCATTTGCCACTAATACCTTAGCTGTAAAATTGTCTGAAAGGGGTATTTTTAATCCGTTTCCATCAATATAAAAATGAACATTTGCCA
Source organism: Pedobacter schmidteae (assembly GCA_945906015.1). Classification (GTDB taxonomy): domain Bacteria; phylum Bacteroidota; class Bacteroidia; order Sphingobacteriales; family Sphingobacteriaceae; genus Daejeonella; species Daejeonella schmidteae_A. Next base: position 11,213 of record CAMDQV010000001.1, read on the forward strand.
TATTAATCATCCTTAAAATAGGCTCTCTTTGTCTGATTTGCACATGTACAATTCCATCCATATCGGCATAAACTTTGGCGTATTCAATAAATGGATTACTCTTTAGCGAATTTTCCAGTTTATGGATATTTATGTCATTCAAGTATCTTCCTACCAGTTTACCACCTGCTTCTAAAAGAATTCTATCCACTTCATTACGCTCAATAAAATTATTTCGTCCCGGAAGAATTACCTTAACATCCTTACATTTCTGACCACCCTTTTTAACTTCAATAAAGCTCATTAACAGAACAAAGCCACTCAGACTTACCAGCCAGATAAAGCCATATAAAATACCCTTCCAATTAATTCGTTTAAGCATATTTAAGTATTGTTTTCAAAGGTTCTATTAATGTATCGATATCACCTGCACCAACTGTTAACAGTAATTCAGGCTTACTGGAACGAATATATTCTACCGCATCTTGTTTACTCAGGTTTTGCTTTGATGCATTGTTTACTTTATCCAAAATCATGGATGAAGTCACACCCTCGATAGGCAATTCTCTGGCAGGATAGATATCAAGTAAGATCAGATTATCCACCAAACTCAAAACCTCTGCAAATCCATCTGCAAAATCTCTGGTACGGGTAAATAAATGAGGCTGAAAAATAGCCGTCAGTTTTTTGCCCGGGTACAAACTTTTCACTGCGTTAATGCAGGCCCTTAACTCTTCCGGATGATGTGCATAATCATCAATGTACGTGTGATTGATATCTTTCACAACATGTTCGAAGCGGCGTTTAACACCCAGAAAGCTTGCCAGGGCCAAAGGAATCTTTTCTGGATCAATTCCTAAATGCAAGGCAACTTCAATTGCTGCAACAGCATTTTCAATATTGTGAAGTCCGGGTAAGCCCAATTGAATATCTTCAATAATCAGGTTAGCATTTTTAAAATCGAAGTAGAAGCTACCGTCCTGAATTCGAACATTCACAGCTTGAATATCAGCTACAATATTAGCGGAATAGGTTTTTCCACCACTCAAATCGAGTCCCTCCTTATAGATAAGCCTTCCACCTTCTTTAAGCTGGGATGTGAATTGCTTGAAGGATTCTATCAAATGTGATTGATCACCATAGATATCCAAATGATCAGCATCCATAGAAGTTACAATAGCGATATCCGAATGAAGTGTAAGGAATGAACGGTCGTATTCATCTGCCTCAACAACAAGGGTATTATTTTCGCCAAAGAGCACATTTGAATTATAATTGGATGAAATTCCTCCAAGAAAGGCTGAACAATCGTATCCACTATGCTTAAGAATATGAGCAATGATACTGGAAGTAGTAGTTTTTCCATGCGTACCTGCCACAGCAATGGTATACATGCTCTTACTGATAATACCTAGTACTTCTGAACGTTTCTTCATAGTGAATCCACCATTCTTGAAGTAATTCAATATCCTGGAATTGGAAGGTATAGCAGGTGTATAAATAACTAATGTAGTTGGATCATTTTTAAGAAAGCTAACTTTAATCCCATCTTCATCATCTAGAAAAACTACCGGAATACCTTCATTTCTTAACATCTCAGTAAGCGGAGTACCAGTCTTATCGTAACCACAAACCACGCAACCACGCTTCTTAAAATAACGGGCAAGGCCACTCATTCCGATTCCACCGATTCCTACTAAATAAACTCTTTGTATATTCTCCAATTCCATAGTAAAATTTTCTATTTTGCTAATTTCAATACTTCATTCGCTATAATTTTGTCTGCATCAGGCAATTCCATTTTGCCAATATTTTCAGCCAATTCCATACACTTCTTCTTATTTTCAATAAGAACAAGTGCTATATCAAGCAGCTCAAGTTCAGCAACATCATCGCCAACAAGAATAGCAGCTTCTTTTTTTACCAATGCCAATGCATTCTTTGTTTGATGATCTTCTGCTACATTAGGTGATGGAACCAGAATGACCGGTTTCTTTACAACACATAATTCAGCAATAGTACCTGCACCTGCTCTTGAAATTACCAAGTCGCATGCCGAATAAGCAAGATCCATGCGATGTAAGAACTCAAGCACTTTAATATTGGCATGTTCCTTTCCTGCCAGCTGCTGAGTGACTGATTTATAATAATATTTTCCTGTTTGCCATATCAACTGTACATCTGCAGCGATGATCTTATCCAATCCGGCCAATATGCTTTTATTCAAAGTACCTGCACCAAGACTCCCCCCAGTCAATAAAATAGTTTTTTTAACTGGTGAAAGGCTCAAAAATTCTGCTGCGGCAAATCGTTTATTTTCAATTTCAACAGCTTCCTTCCTTATAGGATTACCAGTGACCAATATCTTTGCTTTAGGAAAGAATTTATCCATTCCTTCAAAGGCCACGCAGATCACTGAAGCTTTTTTTCCAAGCCATTTATTTGTAATACCTGCAAATGAATTCTGTTCCTGTATCAAATAGGGAACCTTCATCTGTGAAGCAGCATATAACAAGGGGCCTGAAGCATAACCACCAACACCTACTGCCACATCTGGCTTAAAATCTTTTACTATTTCTATAGACTTTAATACACTCCGTAAAAGCTTGAATGGTAATAACACGTTCTTTAAAAGAGAACCTCGCTGAAATCCCTGAATATCTAAACCAATTATTTTATAGCCTGCTGCTGGAACTTTCTCCATTTCCATTCTACCATTAGCTCCGACAAAAAGGATCTCCGTTTCCGGATTAATCTTTTTCAATGCATTGGCAATTGCAATAGCTGGGAAAATATGCCCACCAGTGCCGCCTCCGCTTATGATTACTCTTTTTGCCATTTTATTTGTATCAATCAGGTTTTAACAACCCTATTTATTTTTCATCAAGCCATTGCAGGAATCTCACCAACAATTACCTTTTCCAGACTCTTTTCTTTCTTTTCATCATTATCTCGACTTACACTAAGTATGATACCGAATGCCACACTCGTAAACAGAATTGATGTGCCACCCATACTAACCAAAGGAAGCGGAACACCAGTTACCGGACCCAATCCTACGGCTACAGCCATATTAGCAAAGGCTTGTATGGTCAAACTAAAACTTAATCCGGCAGCCAGCAATGCCCCAAATGCCTTGGGGCTCTGTGTCACAATCAAGACGCATCGGTATAAGAAAACCAAATACAGAAGCACAAGCCCAACTCCACCAATCATGCCGTATTCTTCAATGATCAGTGCGAACACAAAATCTGAATATGGGTGAGGTAAATAATTTCTTTGAGTACTATTTCCTGGGCCTTTCCCAAAAACACCACCTATTGCAATAGCAATTTTAGCCTGGTTTGCCTGAAATGATTTATCAGGATCTACACGTTCAGGATGCAAGAATGTTTCAATTCTTGAGATATAAGTTTTACGACGCGGTCCAAGCAACATGACACCACTCAATAGAATTAGTCCGGCAAGACATACAATAGAAATTTGCTTAATACTTATCCGCCCTATGATGAGCAACAGAATACTTACGCCAAATAGCATTAGGGCCGTTGAAAGATTAGCCAAAGCGATAAGCACAAATACGCCACAAACTGAGCCCATAATAGGTAGGAATGCTTTTTTAACATCTTTTATATTTTCCTGCTTTTTGCTAAGGCTCCTAGCCAGAAAGGTAATCAGAGCCAGTTTGGCAAGATCTGAGGTTTGGAAAGTTTGATTGATGATTGGAATTGTAACCCAGCGACTAGCCTCATTCACATTTGCTCCAAATAACAAGGTATAAGCTAAAAGTGGAATGGTAATAACCATCAATATCTTGCTGATACCTGCATAATACCTGTAATCAAGAAGATGGGAGAAGTACATTAAAGCAATACCTCCAACAATCATCACAAGGTGCTTGATCAGAAATTGCTCGCTAGCAACTCCCTTTTTATAGGCAAGCGTTCCTGTGGCACTGTAAACAGCTAAAAGCGACCATACTGAGAGTAAGATCACAATGAGCCAAATCCAGCGATCACCTTTTGTTTTGCTAATTATTCTTTCCATTATTTGTCTGTTGTCTGTTATCTGTTGTCTGTTATCAGTTAGTTAGATGGTTAGTAGTTAGTTGGTTAGTTAAAATTACCTCTGACTAATCATTTCAAATGATTGTTCTTCTCTGCTTTTAGCTTTTAGCTTTCTGCTTTTGCCTTTCTTCTGTTATCTATTGCTTAGTTATCAAATTTTAAAGTTCTTTTACGGCTTTTTTGAACTGGTTTCCACGGTCTTCATAATTCTTAAACAAGTCAAAACTGGCACATGCAGGCGATAAGAGAACAGTATTACCTTTTTTAGCTAAATAATATGCAATCTGAACTGCTTCATTTGCTGAAAAAGTATTTACAATCACCTCTACATCATCGTCAAAGGCATCATGAATTCGCTTATTATCCTTTCCAAGACAGACTATAGCTTTCACTTTTGATTTTACAAGATCTTTTAACATGTTATAATCATTGCCCTTATCTACCCCACCAAGGATAAGAACAACTTCTCCGGGCATACTTTCAAGCGCATACCAAGTAGAATTCACGTTTGTAGCCTTTGAATCATTGATAAAATCAATTCCTGATATACGGGCAACATGTTCAAGCCTATGTTCAATGTTTGTGAAACTTTGCATGCTTTCGCGAATAGTTTCATTCCTTAATTCAAGCACTTTTGCTACTATGCCCGAAGCCATAGAATTGTAAATATTATGCTTACCCTGAAGAGCTAGATCTTTAATTGACATAGTAAATGATTCTTGATTATTATGGTGAAGTGTTACAATGATCTGGTCATCCTGAAGAAAGGCTCCCTGATCAAGAATTTTCTCAATAGAAAAAGGAAAGATATCTGCGTTGATCTGATGTTTTAAAAGACCCTTCTGAGTTTCCTCGTCATCGGCACAATAAATAAACACATCTCCTTGTTTTTGATTTTGAATAATCCTGAATTTAGAATCAGCATAATTCTCCATTTTATACTCATACCTGTCTAAGTGGTCAGGTGTAATATTTAATAATACAGCAATATCAGCTTTGAAGTCATACATATTATCAAGCATAAAGCTGCTGATCTCCAAAACATAGTAATCAAAATCCTGGAATGCTACCTGACGTGCAAAGCTCTTTCCAATATTTCCAGCAAGGCCTATATTCAGCCCTGCATTCTTTAGGATATGATAGGTTAGCATGGTAGTGGTCGTCTTCCCATTAGAACCTGTAATACAGATCATTTTTGCTTTAGAGTAACGCCCGGCAAATTCAATTTCAGAAAGTATTGGAATATTATTTTCAATTAATTTTTTAATAATAGGAGCTTTATCAGGAATTCCCGGACTTTTTACAACTTCGGAAGCTATTAAAATACGTTCCTCAGAATGGCCATTTTCTTCAAAAGAAATTGCTGCATCCTCTAAATCTTTTTTATAATGATCAGCAATAAGACCAAAATCTGAAACAAACACTGCATAGCCTTCCTTCTGGGCCAGCAAGGCTGCACCAACTCCACTTTCGCCGGCTCCAAGAATTACGATATATCTCTTGTCTGCCATTACCTAAGCTTTAAAGTCACGATTGTTAAAATAGCCAGTATAATTCCAACGATCCAGAACCGTGTAACGATCTTGGCCTCATGATATCCTTTTTTTTGATAATGATGATGGAGTGGCGACATCAGAAAAATGCGACGGCCTTCTCCGAACTTCTTTTTAGTGTATTTAAAATAAGAGACCTGCATGATCACCGAAAGGTTCTCAACCAGAAATACTCCGCATAATACAGGAATAAGAAGTTCCTTCCTGATCATGATTGCAAATGCGGCGATGATCCCACCGATGGCTAGGCTACCGGTATCACCCATAAATACCTGGGCAGGATACGAATTATACCATAAAAAGCCTACGCATGCTCCCACAAAAGCACCAGCAAATATCACCAGCTCTCCTGAATAGGGGATATACATAATATTGAGGTAATCGGCAAAAATGGCATTTCCCGAAACATAAGCAAGTATGGCTAGCGTAATTCCAATGATGGCGGATGTACCTGTTGCTAAGCCATCGATCCCATCCGTGAGATTTGCACCATTAGAAACTGCTGTGACAATAACGATGACAAAAAGTAGGAAAACAACTAGAGAATACTTTTTATACTGATCTCCAAAAACTGTAAGAACTTTGGCATAATCGAATTTATTATCCTTGTAAAAAGGCACATTGGTAATGGTCGACTTAATATCCTGAGTATAATAATACTGATCACCACGTTTATGAACATCCAATGAAGCCTGCACTTTGGCAGGTAAAGTAACCTGCTCTCTTACAACAATATCCTGGTGAAAATACATGGTCCATCCAATGATCAAAGCCAATCCAACCTGACCCATGATCTTAAAACGGCCAGCCAGACCTTCTTTATCTTTTTTAAATACCTTAATATAATCATCAACAAAACCGATCGCTCCCATCCAGACAGTAGTGATAAGCATCAAAATGATATAAATATTATCTATACGGGCAAATAAAAGGGTTGGAACTAAAATTCCTAAAAGAATGATCAAACCACCCATTGTTGGCGTCCCTTGCTTTTGTATCTGGCCATCTAAACCGAGGTTTCTAACGGTCTCTCCTACTTGTTTAGCGCGTAATATTCTGATCAGACGGCTGCCATAAACAGTTGTTAGAAGGAGTGACAAGATCACAGCCATAGCGGTACGGAATGATATAAACTGGAACAATCCTGCCCCGGGAATATCATAATGCTTGTCAAGCCAGGTAAATAAGTAATACAACATTAGCTTACCAGATTTAAAAATTCAGTTAATATTTCTTTATCATCAAAAGGAAGCTTATCACCTCCAACATCCTGATATTTTTCATGCCCTTTACCGGCCACCACAATAATATCACCAGATTTTGCCAGATGGCAGGCCGTACGAATGGCTTCTTTTCTGTCAGTAATAGAAAGTGCTTTTCTTTTATTCTGAGGCATAACACCTACCTCCATATCTCTGATAATTTGCTCTGGAACCTCAGTTCGAGGATTATCAGAGGTCAGTATTACTTTATCACTCCAATCACAAGCCACCTGTGCCATAATTGGACGTTTTGATTTATCTCTGTCGCCACCACAGCCTATTACGGTAATAACCTGCTCAGTGCCTTTGCGGATATCTTGAATAGTGCTCAGCACATTCTGTACCGCATCCGGAGTATGTGCATAATCAACTATACCAATAATTCCTGAAGGAGATATCATATAATCAAATCGACCTTCAGCACCAGTTAATCGACTTAATGAGGTTAAAACCTTTAATCTATCTTGTTCAAGTAAGAGGGCTGCTGAATAAACTGCAAGTAAATTATACGCATTGAAGCTGCCCACCATTTTAAACCAAACCTCCTCATGATCAATATTCAGAAGTAAGCCACTGAAATGGTTTTCAATGATCTTTGCTTTAAAATCGGCGATATTCTTAAGCCCATACGATTTTTTATGAGCCTCCGTATTCTGAAGCATCACCATTCCATTTTTATCATCAATATTGGTTAATGCGAATGCCTGCATATTAAGATGATCAAAAAATCCTTTTTTCGCCTTTAAATAAGAGTCGAATGTCTTATGAAAATCCAGATGATCATGGGTAAGATTGGTAAATATCCCTCCAGTAAAATCGAGCCCTTCAATCCGCGATTGTGCTACAGCATGCGAACTAACTTCCATGAAGCAATAGTCACATCCGCTTTTCACCATATCATGCAGGAGACTGTTTAAAGCAATAGGATCAGGTGTAGTATGAGTAGCTGGAATGATCAGATCATTGATTTGATTCTGAACGGTAGATAGCAATCCAGTTTTATAGCCCAAATCACGAAACAATTGAAACAGAAGAGTAGCAATTGTTGTTTTTCCATTGGTACCAGTAACTCCAACCAATTTTAGTTTTGCTGAAGGCTTGCCATAAAAATTAGAAGCGATGATACCTAAAGCCTTTGCTGAATTACCAACTAGAAAATAATTAATATGCTCTCTAAATTTTGATGGAAACTCTTCACATAGAATTGAATGAGCACCCAGATCGATGGCTTTATCAATAAAAGCGTGCCCATCTGATGCAGTGCCACGAACAGCAACAAACAGAACGTCAGGCCCTACCTTCCTTGAATCAAAGCATATGGCATTAACCTCCGATTCAGTTGAACCAATTACCTTTAAAAGAGATACGCCATACAATATATCCTTGAGTATCGTCATCATTCAAGTTCTAAAATAATCGGTTCACCTTTTGCAACCCTTGTTCCTGCAAGCAATGATTGTCTAACTACTCTTCCGCTTCCGCGAACCAGGGTTTTCAAACCTGAATTACCTAAAACATATAACGCATCTTTTAAGCCCATTCTACTAACATCAGGAACGGATCCTTCCATAAGTTTAACATCCTTATTAGCAATTACATTATTTGTATCGACCATCACGTAATCAGAATTCGTAGCAAACAATGCTTTGATTCCAAAAGTTTTATAAACATGTTGTGTTGCCTTCTTCTCACCAGTTTTAGATTCAGGCATGATTAAGTTTCCAGTAAATTTTTGATCCTTCAATGCATCAAACATGTTCACATCACTAGCATAAACGCGGTCTGCGATCTCGCGAAAAACCGGTCCAGCAACTGAAGCTGCATAATAGGTGCCTTTACGAGGGTTATTAACTACAACAATCAGTGAATATTTTGGGTTATCGGCTGGGAAATATCCGCAAAATGATGCTTGGTATTTTTTATCAACCTGATAACCTTTATTCGCATCAGCTACCTGTGCAGTACCCGTTTTACCTGCAATCCGGTATAGAGGAGAAGCAAGGCCTTTGCCTGTGCCTTGGGTCACAACACCTTCTAGAAGAGCCTGGGCCTTCTTAATGGTAATATCTGAGACGATTTTTTCATTGATAACACGGGCTTTAAACAATTCAACAGTATTACCCAGGCGTCTGATCTCACGAACAAAAATTGGAGCAATATATCTACCATCATTTGCAACTGCATTATAAAAGGCCAGCATTTGCAAGGGAGTGATCTGCATTTCATAGCCATAAGCCATCTGCGGAAGTGTTTGTTTTTTATTCCAACTCCTGTTCTTTGGATTTTTTATGACAGGCTGCCCCTCTCCAGGGATTTGAAGCATCAATTTTTTATTGAGTCCCCATTTGTAAAGGTGCTCCGAAAATTTTCCCTGATCATTTTGATAGGCAGCATTGATCATTTTAGCAACTGCCACATTTGAAGACTCCTCAAAAGCTCTTTTCACAGTTACAGTACCAATACCGCCATGAGAATCGCGAATAGTATGGCCAGGAATCCTGTAAGTACCGTCGCCGGTTGCCACCATTGAATTTGTATCTACCTTATTATCTTCAAGTAATGAAAGGTAAGACGCTAGTTTAAAGGTTGATCCAGGATCCTGACTTGCAGCAATCGCATAGTTAAACTGCTCCTCATATTCACCAGTGCTCACCTTACTGAAGTTAGCTACTGCCCGAATTTCACCCGTTGCCACTTCCATTAGTATCACACAACCATGATCAGCATCGCTGGTGATTAATTGATTTTTCAGAGCTCTTTGAGCAACATCCTGAATATTGATATCGATGGTAGAAATAATATCAGCACCTTCTTTTGGGGCAATTTCAATATCCTGATTCACGGGCATCCAAACACCGCCAGCGATACGCTGCATCATTCTTTTGCCGGTTTCGCCATCTATGTAAGCACTATAAGCACCTTCAAGACCCACAGGCTGAACATTTTTATTCTTATAGCCAATGGTTCGCTTTGCCAGAGACTGGAATGGCAAGATCCGTTTATTCTGCTGTACAGATATTAGTCCGCCCGTATAACGTCCAAGATTAAAAATCGGAAACTCACGAATGGCTTTTAACTCCTGATAAGTAACATCTCTTTTAAGTAGTATGTATCTTGCCTTATCATCACGAGCCTCACGAAGCAACCTTGAATATTGTTTTGTTGACTTATCACCAAAAAAAACAGATAGTTTGGCAGCAAGAGAATCTACTTTTTCATAAAAAACATCATCTTTTTCAATACCTCCTGCAAGCATATCCATCCTTATCTCATACTCAGGGACAGAGGTAGCAAGCAGGCTACCATCTACAGAATAGATATTACCACGGGCAGCTTCCACATTGGCAAAACGGGTAGAAAGGCTATCGGCCATTGCTCTCCATTTTTCACCTTCTACAAACTGCACATGGAATAATTTAAAAAGTACCGCAAAGGCCAAAAGTACGATCAAGCCAAAGGCTAGGTACACTCGGAGCAATATGTCGGTTCTGATGTTCATTTGTCGGTTGTCTGTTATCTGTTGTCGGTTGTCGTTTATCTGTTATCTGTTGTCGGTTGTCGGTTGTCTGTTGTCTGTTGACTGATAACTGTAGTTATTTAAATTCTCCTTCGGCAATCACAATTTTTTTCGGTGGTTCATTTGGCTCCATTAAGCCAAGAGTATCTACTTCTTTGGCAACTTCTGTTTGTGTACTTTTTAACATCAGATCGGCTTTTAATGTTTTAAAATCCCAGCTTAGCTCTTTGACTTCCTTCCCTAGTTTATCAATATCACGAATGTTATTCTCAGCAAGGTGGCGGTTACCGATATAGATCATCCCTAAAAAAGCAATGAAAATAATAAAGGGCAACATATCCGTAGCTGCCTCTTTCGATATCACACCTTCAGTAAACATCAGGGTAAAAAAATTCCGGGGAATTTCTGCCTTTTCAATTGCCTCTGGAATAACCTCATCGTCAACCTGAGATTCAATCTCCTCTTCTGTTTTACTGTTTCTAAATTGATTACCCATATATCAAGCCTAAAAAGCCTAATTCTTTTCCGCTATTCTAAGTTTTGCACTTCGTGCACGGTTGTTATGCTGAATTTCCTCTTCTGAGGCTACTATTGCCTTGCGGGTCAAACTTTCGAGAGGCTTGATCTGATTTCCGAAGAAATCTTTCTCAACTTCACCATGAAATTTACCCTTGGCAATAAAATTCTTGACCAGCCTGTCTTCTAATGAATGATAGGACATTACTACTAGTCTGCCACCTGGTTTCAAAACATCTACAGATTGCTCTAAAAACTCTTTCAGAGCCTCTAATTCCTGATTAACTTCTATTCTAAGGGCCTGAAAAACCTGAGCGAGGTATTTATTTTCTTTTCCTTTCGGGATTAATTTTGCAATTACAAGCTTCAACTCGTCCACCGTATTGATCGGCTTATTTAGTCGCTGAGTTACCAGAGTATTTGCCAATGTTTTAGCATTTTTAATCTCCCCATAAATTCCAAAAATTCGATGCAGTTGCTCTTCGCTGTAATTATTGACAATCTGTTTAGCAGTAAGTGAACCAGCCTGATCCATACGCATATCCAGATCTGCCTCAAAGCGAATAGAGAACCCCCGTTCTGGCTGATCAAACTGATGTGATGACACTCCCAGATCAGCCAAAATACCATCTGCAGAAATGGCGCCCTGTAATCGGCAATTATTTTTGAGGTAGCGGAAGTTTTGATCAATAAAGGTCAATCGATCATCTTTTGGTAAATTCTTCTGTGCATCAGCATCCTGGTCAAATGCTAACAATCGGCCTTTAGAGCCTAAATATTTTAATATTTCGCGAGAATGGCCGCCACCCCCAAATGTTACGTCAATATATACGCCTTCAAGCTTAATGTTCAAGCCTTCCATGCATTCCTGCAACATCACGGGATTGTGGTAGTTAGTCATCTGACCCCCTTCTGCCTGCATTACCCATCACCTCTTCGGCAAGATTGGCAAAATTTTCAGGTTCACTATCCAGCTGACTATCGTAAGCATCTTTAGCCCAAACTTCAATTTTATTTAATACGCAAGAAAGAACTACCTCAGTATTAATGCCTGCATATTCCATTAATGCTTTAGGAAGAAGAATACGATTGGCAGAATCTAAGGAGAGCTCGGTAGCACCACGGGTAAAATAGCGGATAAAATCACGACTTTTCTTTTCGTAAGCATTTAATTTACTAAGCTCTCCTGTGATGGTATCCCATTCCTTTTTAGTGTAAATCACTAGGTGTTTCTCGAAGCCACGATTAATCACAAGCCCTTCACGCTCAGCTTCTGGAAGCTGCTTTTTCAGGCTAGATGGTACCATCATCCGGCCTTTAGCATCAAGTTTACAATCAAATTCTCCTAAGAAATGGGACATTATCAGTTATTGTTCTTTATTTCAATTGTAAAAGTAAATAACTTACCACTTTTTACCACTATCTCCCACAAAAAAAGTTTTCCACAGTTTTTGGATGTCATTTTCTTCTAAAAACTAATTCTCAGAGGCTTAAAACAATCCGGGGTTTGTTAAATAAATTAGTAGGAAACGCCTATGCATGACAGAAGCAAATTAAATATGCTTGCAAAGCCTGAATTAAAAGGGTTATTTTACCGATGGTTTCGATTTTAATCTATAAACTCTTTCGGTTAGACCATTGAAATCAATTGTATACAATTTCGCAACAAACTCTTTTTTTATTCTCGTGTATTGAAAAGCAAAACCAATAATAGAAAATCTAAACTAAAATTATAAAGAGATGAACAAGAACCTATTTATTATAGTCCTTTTAATAATCAATTTAAAATCATTTGCTCAAGAAAAAAAACAGCAGGATAAAAAGGAAATACTACAAAAAGTACAGCAGTTCTTTGATGCACTTGAAACACAGGACACCGTTTTATATAAATCTATACTATTAAAAGATGGTCAAACTTGGGCAATCTCAGAGAAAGATGGCACTGTAAAATATTCCATGCGTCAATTCAGTGACCGATTAAAAACATTGATCAACCCTAATTCTATAATTCAAGAAAAAACGCTTAGTTCTAAGGTTATGATCCATAAACAAATAGCGATGGCATGGGTGCCCTATACACTAGATATCAGTGGCAAGTTTAGCCATACCGGTGTGGATGTTTTTACTTTATTAAAAACAAATGAAGGATGGAAAATATCAACACTTGCCTATACTAGGGATTATGGCTCAAGGCCGTAATGATGATTAGTATTTTAAAATCATCAGCCTATCTTCGAAGCTCAGACCTCATACTTCAATCCTCAGACCTCCTACCTCAGACAACAAACCTTACTCTTTTATCTGCTTCAGGGTCATTAAAGACTTGATTCGGAACCATAAATAGCCTTCACGCCAGGCAATTCCTTACCTTCCATATATTCCAATAAAGCTCCACCACCGGTAGAAACATAGCTTACCTGGTTTTCAAAACCGAATTTTGAAACAGCTGCTGCTGAATCACCACCACCTATCAAAGAAAATGCACCGTTTTTTGTAGCTTCAACTACCGCAACTGCAACTGCCTTTGTGCCTACTTCAAATTTCTCCATTTCAAATACGCCCATCGGGCCGTTCCAAAGTATCGTGTTAGAGTTTTTAATCACATCACTAAAAAGTTTAGCCGTCTCCGTACCGATATCTAGTCCCATCCAGTTGGATGGTATAGTTCCGGCTTTAACAACCGCAGTTTTAGCATCTGCAGAGAATGCATCTGCAATTACCGTATCTACCGGTAAAATCAGATTTACTTTTTTCTGTTTTGCTTTTTCCATTAATTCAAGGGCAAGAGCCATTTTATCGTCCTCACAAATTGATGTACCGATCTGCCCACCCTGAGCTTTTGCGAAGGTATAAGCCATACCCCCTCCAATAATCAGATTATCAACCTTATCTAATAATTTTTCAATTAAAAGAATTTTATCTGAAACTTTAGCTCCACCCATAATGGCTGTGAAAGGCCTCTCTGCATGATTCAAAATCTTCTCTGCATTTGCTAGTTCGCCAGCCATCAGGTATCCAAAATATTTTGCATCAGGGAAGAATTTAGCAATAATTGCAGTTGAAGCATGTGCACGATGTGCTGTTCCAAAGGCATCATTCACATAAACATCACCCAGCTGAGCCAATTTTTTGGCAAAAGCCTCATCACCCTTCTCTTCTTCCTTATAAAAACGCAGGTTTTCGAGAAGCAAAACTTCGCCCGGTTTTAATGCCTTTGCCTTTAAGATTGCATCTTCTCCAATACAATCAGATGCAAAATGAATATCACTGTTCAATAAACCTGCAAGATGTTTAACAATATGACGAAGGGAATATTTATCATCGGGGCCATCTTTCGGTCTACCCAAATGCGACATTAATATAACTGACCCACCATCCTTCAAAATCTTCTTTATAGTTGGTACAGCACCAACCATACGGTTATCATCAGTAATACTGAACTGATCATCAAGGGGAACGTTAAAATCGACTCTTATTAATGCCTTTTTTTCTGAAAAATTTATTAAATCTATTGTATGCATATCATTATGTTTTAAGCGAATGAGCACTGTTTTTTATTGAATTTTTAAATACATCGCCTTATGCAGACCAATGCCTGGTATATCAAATTCTTCTGAAATAAATTCAAAACCCAACCCAGTATAAAATCGAAAAGCAAGCTTCCGGGCATTACACCATACGTAGTTTGCTTTTTGTCCGCGAAGATAAACGATTGAGAAATTGACCAGCTGATTCCCAATCCCGGTACCCTGATAGTCAGCAATAGTAGCCATACCCCTCAGCTGATATCCAGTTTCATTAAAACCTTCTCTGCCCTGTTGATGAAAACTGGCAATACAAACCAGAATGTCGTCCTTAAAATAACCCAGATGAAAAGATAATTCATCCTCATCTCCTTCAAAACGGCATAATTCGGGATCTAATCCTTCTCGTAAAGTGGAACTTCTCAAGGTAAGTGTATCTTCTGCACTTATAAATTTGATCATGTTATGGCATCTTTCCTGAAAAGGGCGATTTTTACAACCAGGTCGGCAATACGGTTTGAATACCCTGACTCGTTATCGTACCACCCAACTACTTTAACCAACTCGCCAACTACCGAGGTCAATTCAGAATCAAAAACACAAGAATGAGGGTTATCAATAATATCTACAGAAACAATTGGATCAGCTGTATATTCCAAAATGCCATTCAGATAACCTTCAGAAGCTATTTTAAATGCTTGGTTGATTGATTCCATACTTGGACGAGTTTTTAGGGTACAGGTAAAATCTGTTAATGAGCCATTTAGTACCGGAACCCGAATTCCGGCACCACCCAACTTCCCATCCAAATGAGGAAATATGGTTGTTATTGCTTTTGCCGCACCAGTTGTTGTAGGTATAATTGATGCCGAAGCTGCTCTTGCACGTCGAAAATCCTTATGGGGGGCATCATGTAAATTTTGATCTCCAGTCATTGAATGTACCGTGGTAATATATCCATCAATAATGCCCCAATTATCATCAAGCACCTTAACCATGGGTGCAACATTATTGGTAGTACATGAGGCATTTGAAAGTATAGGAGAAAGCAGATCTACCAGATGATCATTAACACCAATTACAACTGTCGGCACATCTTTATCAGTCGAAGGCGCTGAAATGATCACCTGTTTAGCCCCAGCCTTTAAATGTAGGCTTGCCTTTTGAATGCTTGTAAATTTACCAGTAGATTCAATGACCAAGTCTATACCCAGTTCTTTCCAAGGTAGTAAGGAAGGATCTTTTTCTGCAAACACCTGAATTGGCTTGCCATTAACTACCAGATGGGTAGAATCTGCTAGTACTGTTCCGTCAAAACCACCATGCACAGAATCATATTTTAACAGATGGGCAAGGGTTCTAGTATCCGAAAGGTCATTAATGGCTAATACCTCAATATCAGCTTTCTTGAGCAGAGCTCTAAGGGTAATTCTCCCGATGCGACCAAAACCATTAATAGCTATTTTCATGTTCAACTCAATAATAGCCCAAAGTTATTCAATTGGATGAAAAAAAAGCCCTAAAAAGAACTATAGGAACTAATAATTTTAAATTTCTTATTCAGAATTGCTTAGCTGATGAATATTAGCTAAAATTTATTGGAAATTAAACAGATCTGCCCAAATAGTGTTTAAGAACTTACCAAGAAGACATATTAAAAAAATAGTAAATCTTTAGCCAAAGATTAAGAACAAATTAAAATCAGGATACTATTGGAGTACTATGTTCATTAATAACCTTCCAAAGCATATCCTTAAGTTCAACTAATCCTTTTTGGGCCACTGATGAAATAAAAATAGTTGGGATAGCTGGTAATTCCTTATTCATTTCATCCATAAGCTCATCATCAAGCATATCAGATTTACTAACAGCCAATATTCTAGGCTTTTGCATTAGTTCAGGGTTATATTGTTCTAATTCATTCAGCAAAATTTCATATTCCTCTGTGATACTACGGTTTGTATCAGCCGGAACCATAAACAATAGCACCGAATTGCGTTCAATATGTCTTAGGAAACGAATTCCAAGACCCTTGCCTTTTGAAGCCCCCTCAATAATCCCAGGAATATCAGCCATTACAAAAGATCGATTATCACGATAGGAAACGATTCCTAAATTTGGAACCAGGGTAGTGAATGCATAATCAGCGATTTCTGGTTTTGCTGCAGAAAGAACTGAAAGAAGAGTTGACTTACCAGCATTTGGGAATCCTACCAAACCAACATCGGCAAGGATCTTTAATTCCAGAACCATCCATTCCTCTCTTCCTGGCTCTCCGGGTTGCGAATATCTTGGGGTTTGCTTGGTTGATGTTTTAAAATGCCAGTTGCCAAGCCCGCCTCGACCGCCCGGTGTCAGAATTTTGGTTTCTCCATCTTTGGTGATCTCAAATATAATCTCACCAGTTTCAGCATTTCGGGCGATAGTTCCCAAAGGAACTTCAAGAATCTCATCAATTCCTGTTCTGCCAGATTTCTGCCCGCTAGATCCAGGAAATCCATTCTCGGCAATTATATGTTTTCGGTATTTCAGGTGCAATAATGTCCAGAGCTGGCTGCTTCCTTGTACAATAATATGTCCGCCGCGTCCACCATCACCTCCATCAGGACCTCCTTTTGAAGTTAGAATGTCACGATGCAGATGTGAAGACCCTGCTCCACCATGGCCTGAACGGCAACATATTTTAACGTAATCAACAAAATTTGAGCTCTGAGACATAATTTAATTTTACAGAGAACAAATTCTGGGCAGGAATCTTATTGATCTCAAAAGATAAAATTGCTGAATTACACCGCAATTAAAAGGTATCAACAACGGTAGAAATAGACTCGAATATTTCATCAACTGTGCCTATTCCGTTAATGCTTGTAAATTTATTCTGGTCTTTATAATAATTTGCTACCGGAGCTGTTTTAGAATTATATTCAACAATTCGTTTTCGAATAACCTCTGGATTTGCATCATCTGGTCGTCCAGAAGCTTTTCCTCTGTTCAATAAACGTTTTTCTAACTCCTGATCATTAACAACTAGGGCAATCATGCCCGAAATAGAAGAAGATTTAGAAATTAATAACCTATCCAATGCCTCAGCCTGAGCTACAGTGCGCGGAAAGCCATCAAAAATAAAACCATTTGCGTCTTTATTGGAATCCAGCTTATTACTGATCATACCAATCACCACTTCATCAGGCACCAATAAACCCTCATCCATAAGCTTTTTGGCTTCAAGACCAAGTTCAGTTCCCATTGAAATTTCAGACCTAAGAATGTCACCGGTAGATAGATGAATAAGTTTAAACTTATTAATCAACTTTTCGGATTGTGTTCCTTTACCAGCTCCCGGAGGGCCAAACAATACTAAGTTCAGCATTCGATATCTAATTAATTCTGTTGGGTCAATACAATAGGTTGATGACAGAATGGTTTAATGTAAAAATAAAAACCTTTCCGCAACATGGTGGAAAAGGCTTTTAATATGTGCACCTGAAGGGAGTCGAACCCCTAACCTCCTGATCCGTAGTCAGGTGCTCTATCCAATTAAGCTACAGGTGCCTTTTTAACGAACTGCAAAAATATGCTTTCTTTTTAAACTAGCATAGTTTTTTTGAAAATTCTCGCAATCCCTTAAAAATCAAGACTCAATAAGCTCTGAACTAATTAAGTGCTTCGCGAATAGCATTGAAATCAGGAAGATCGCCTGCTGATTCCAAAACCTCTGCATAAACAACCTGATGATTTTCATCCAATACAAATGCAGCTCTTTTAGAAACACCTTTCAAATTAAACACAAACTCATCATAAAATGCTCCATATGCTTGAGATGTTTCCTTGTTAAAATCCGATAAAAGCAGGAACTGGTAATTATTATCTTCCTTAAATTTAGCCTGAGTAAATGGAGAGTCAACAGAAATTGCCAAAACCTCGGCTCCTAAACCGTCATAATACCCAAAGGTATCACGCATAGTGCATAACTGCGTGGTACATACTCCTGTGAAGGCCATTGGAAAGAAATGAATCACAACTTTTTTGCCTGCATAATCTTTTAATGAAATTTCCTTTAAATCAGAACTGAATAAAGTGAAATTGGGTGCTTGTTGTCCTTTTGATAATGTCATAAAATTTATTTTTTTCTAAGGTAATATTTTTACTGAATCAACATGTAATTAATAGTTTATCCTTACAATTTAAGGACACAATTTAGAAATCAGGATAAGGATTTAAGCTGTTTATCCATAAATGCCATTCCTTCCTCAAATGAATGAGGCGAATAACCCAATTCTACAATCGCTTTATCAAGAATAAATCCGGTCTTTTTTGGTCTTTTCGCTGCCTGATTTAAACTTTCTGCAGATATGGCTTTGATCAATGATTTGTTTAGTCTGTAATGGTCAGCTACTCGTTCAACGATCTCCAAAATACTCATCAAATCCTTACCAGAAACATTAAATACTCCTGAAGCATTCTTCTTTACGGCAAGCAGGCAGCATGCAGCAAGGTCTTCGGCCAAAGTAGGCATTCTCCACTGGTCATTTACAACATTAATTGGCTCACCTTTTTCGAGTGCCCCTTTTGCCCATAAAACAATATTGCTTCGGCTCATATCATTTACAATTCCATAAACTATGATTGTCCGTAAAATAGCCCAATGGCAGGAAGAATTTTTCAAAATAAGTTCAGATTCAAGCTTCGTTTCACCATAATAACTTAAGGGATTAGGCTCTGCTTCTTCAGTATATGGTCCATCTTCACCGTCAAAAATAAAATCTGTTGACAAATGAATCAATTGAATATCCCTTCTTTGACAAACATCAACAAGGTTTTTTACTGACTGTACATTAAGTGCATAGCATTTGGTTCTTTCTGCTTCGCATGCATCTACATTAGTCATTGCAGCTGTATGAATTATTGAATCTGGCTGATACCTCGCAACTAGTTCATTCAATCGATCCAGATCAAGAACATCCAGCTCTTCATACCTATATCCGTCTTTTAAATTATGCCTGTTTGGTCCGACAGAAGTAGCAATCAATTCAATTTCAGAGTCTTGGATAGAAAGGTCAGTCACTTTCTGTCCGAGCAGTCCATTGCTACCAGTAACAATAATTTTTTTCATCTTCCAAATAAACTAGATTTTAGGTTAAGAATATAATTTTTTTAGCAAAGACTGTCATTTTTAACAATTCAAAGAATGAAGAACGAATGATATCACTATCATTTTTTAAATTCAAGATAATTCACAATGGCTTTACTGAGTTTTCAAGACTAATTACCTGTCAATAACTTATTCCATCCAAAAAATAAATCAATACCTCAAAAAAAAACACATTCTTTTAGCAGTCCAAAAATATAGTGTAAATATTGATTAAAAAACTTTTATTAGGTATTTGATTTACGGGGATAAAGAGTATTTTTGCAAATCAAAAAAGGCCTCTTAAAATGGGCTTAAATTGTTGATTTAATAAAATTTTACAAAAATTTATATGCCAAACTCCGGAAAAATTGCACAGATCATCGGACCTGTAGTAGACGTAAGCTTCACTGAAAATGCACACTTACCAAAAATTTATGATGCATTAGAGATCGTAAAAGACAACGGACAAAAAGTAATTCTTGAAGTTCAGCAACATCTCGGAGAAGACCGTGTTCGCGCTATCGCGATGGATTCAACAGATGGACTTGTTCGTGGAATGAAGGTAGTAGATACCGGATCTGCTATAAAAATGCCGGTTGGAGACAAGATCAAAGGTCGTTTGTTCAATGTAGTTGGACAAGCTATTGATGGAATTGACACCATGGATAATTCTGATGGTTACCCCATTCACAATACTCCTCCAAGGTTTGATGAGTTGAGTACAGAAACTGAAGTGCTTTTTACTGGTATCAAAGTTATTGACCTTCTAGAGCCTTATGCAAAGGGTGGTAAAATTGGATTATTTGGTGGTGCAGGTGTAGGTAAAACTGTATTGATCATGGAATTGGTAAACAACATCGCAAAAGCATATGCAGGTTTATCAGTTTTTGCCGGGGTTGGAGAACGTACACGTGAAGGAAATGATCTTTTACGTGAGTTTATCGAATCAGGCGTTATTAACTATGGTGATGCATTTAAGCATTCAATGGAAGAAGGCGGATGGGATTTGAAATCAGTTGATAAAGAAGCTTTAAAAGATTCTAAAGCAACTTTGGTTTTCGGACAAATGAATGAGCCTCCTGGCGCACGTGCTCGTGTTGCTCTTTCAGGATTAACAGTTGCTGAATATTTCCGTGATGGAGAAGGTGAAGGACAAGGAAAAGATATTCTATTCTTTGTTGATAATATATTCCGTTTCACTCAGGCAGGTTCTGAAGTTTCGGCACTATTAGGTCGTATGCCGTCTGCGGTAGGTTACCAGCCAACTCTGGCAACGGAAATGGGATTGATGCAAGAAAGAATCACTTCTACAAAAAGAGGTTCCATTACATCAGTTCAGGCTGTTTACGTTCCTGCAGATGATTTAACTGACCCTGCACCGGCAACAACATTTGCTCACCTTGATGCTACAACTGTATTATCACGTAAAATTGCTGAGCTTGGGATTTATCCTGCAGTAGATCCTTTAGATTCAACTTCACGTATCCTGAATGCAGCTACCCTTGGCGATGAGCACTATGGCACAGCACAGCGCGTAAAAGAAATTTTACAACGTTATAAAGAATTACAAGATATCATCGCTATTCTTGGTATGGACGAATTATCAGAAGAAGATAAGTTAGTCGTAGGTCGCGCTCGTCGTGTTCAGCGTTTCCTTTCACAACCTTTCTTTGTTGCTGAACAGTTCACCGGACTAAAAGGAGTATTAGTTGATATTAAAGATACTATCAAAGGATTCAACATGATCATGGACGGAGAAGTGGATGAATACCCTGAAGCTGCTTTCAACCTAGTTGGAACTATTGAAGATGCTATTGAAAAAGGTAAAAAAATATTAGCTGAGTCAAACTCATAGGAGATATTAGATGTGAGACAATCTCATATCTCATATCTCACATCTAAAAAATATGAAATTAGAAATACTAACACCTGATAAAAAGGTTTACGAAGGAGAAATAAGATCGGTAACCGTACCTGGTACGATGGGATCTATCGAAGTACTTAAAGACCATGCTCCAATTATTTCAACACTGGAAGATGGCAAAGTTATTATCCGTAAAGACAATAGCTCTGATGAAACCATTTATATCAAAGGCGGAGTAATTGAAGTATTAAATAATTCAATTATGGTACTTGCCGAAGGAATCCAAGATTCCTGATCATTAAATATCATTGAGAGCCCTTCTGATCACTAGATTAGAAGGGCTTTTTTGTTTATAACAAACACCATCTTTCTAGGCCAAAACCTGATTTCAGGCAGAAATGCTCATAAATATTGGAAGAGCATATTTTCTGAACCGAAAACCGAAAACCATTTTGGTCTATTTATACAATATATTATTTAAGATTAATGGCTATATGGCATATTAAATATTGAAATTTTCATTTTTTCAGTATTTTATTCTTATTTAAAATAATTCCACTTGCTATTGATACTTAAATCATAAGCACTTAAATTGAGATTTATATAAACTGGGAAATTTAAAAGATTTAAATAATGATCTATAAGGCCTAAAATTTAATAAACCCAATAAAAATTGAATGCCTTCCTCTAAAAGAAAGGCTTTTTTTAAACAGCAATTATTGAACTACTAATAACACATCCATACATCATAAAAAGGTAAATAAATTACGATTTATAACAGTAAGATGGCACTAAACAAATACAGTAAAACAGTAACCCAAGACCCTACACAACCCGCATCACAGGCAATGCTATATGGGATAGGGCTAACTACCGAAGATCTTGCAAAAGCGCAAGTAGGAATTGTTAGTATGGGTTATGATGGTAATACCTGTAACATGCACCTGAA
>CAMDQV010000002.1 GCA_945906015.1 Pedobacter schmidteae
AATATTTTTTGTTGTGAAAATATTTCATGAACCATACATGCACCATTCCAAAGAACTAAATCTCTACCTGTTTTTTTTGCGACATATGCTCCCAAATTTCTATCGGGGCCAAATATTATTTTTTGATCTTTTGGTAAACTTTCTACTACCTGAACAGCATTAGAAGAAGTGCATACAATATCACTCATGGCCTTCAATTCTGCGGTACAATTCACATAGGTTATAACCATATGATCTGGGTACCTTTCTTTAAATTTTGCAAACAATCGTGGCGGACAACTATCTGATAAAGAACACCCAGCTTTTAAATCTGGTAATAATACTTTCTTTTGCGGAGATAGTATTTTTGCTGTTTCTGCCATAAAATGTACCCCGGCAAAAACTATTACATCTGCATTAGTTTTGGCAGCTTCCTGTGATAATCCTAGACTATCTCCAATATAATCAGCAATATCTTGAATGTCTGGATCCTGGTAATAATGTGCTAGTATAACCGCATTTTTTTCTTTTTTTAAACGTTTAATTTCAGCAAAAAGATCCAGTGATGGGTCAATCGGTTCGTCTATAAATCCTTTGCTATTAAGTTCTTCGAAGGTATTCATTTATCAACTATTTAATAATTACAATTTATATTTTAAATAATATTCTTATTGTTTATTAGCGTGTTGGTAATGTTTATAAAAAGTATAAAATAGTATATGATTAATTGTTTTTAATTAATTATTAACAATTTCTAAACAATTATTTAATACTATAGTATTGATAAACAAGCAGTTTAATTATCCTAATTATTTTTCACTTATTTATATGTTTATTTTTTATAAATTATAAAAAGTGGAATACTCTTAATTATTTGATTAAAACTAAATCAAAAATAAACTAATTTCGGTTGAATAGAACAACTTATAAGTCTGTTTGTATTTTATTCAACGACTATTGCCACTAAATTAACATCTTTGTTGAGGTTATTAACACGATCTGTAATAGTGATACGCTTAAGTTTTTTAGTCTATGAAGAATGTTGATTTTTTAGTTATCGGGTCAGGTATTGCCGGTTTAAGTTTTGCATTAAAAGTCGCACAATATGGTAAGGTTCTGATAGTTACAAAAGTAAACGAAGATGAATCCAATACAAAATACGCTCAAGGTGGTGTAGCGGTTGTTGTGGATAAAGAAGAAGATTCGTTTGATAAACACATAGAAGATACCCTTATAGCTGGAGATGGTTTATGTGACAAACATATTGTCGAAATTGTTGTAAAGGAAGGTCCTGCCCGTATTGATGAAATTATTAAATACGGCACTCATTTTGATAAAACCAAGAAAGGAATATTTGATCTTGCTAAAGAGGGTGGACATTCTGAAAGTCGAGTGCTACACTATAAGGATATAACCGGTTTAGAAATAGAGCGAGCGTTATTGGCTCAAATTCATAGTAATGCCAATATTGAAGTTTTAACGCATTATTTTGCCGTTGAACTTATTACTCAGCATCATATTGGAGAGTTTGTAGATAAAAAATCTGGGGACATCGAATGTTATGGTATTTATGCTTTAAATACCGCTTCAAACAAGGTTGAAAAGTTTTTATCTAAGGTTACATTGATGGCTTCTGGCGGTGCGGGTCATATTTATTCTACGACTACAAATCCTGTAATAGCTACCGGGGATGGTATTGCAATGGCTTATCGTGCTAAAGCCAAAGTTAGGAATATGGAATTTATTCAGTTTCACCCTACAGCTTTATATAATCCGGGCGAGTATCCTTCTTTTTTAATTTCTGAAGCCGTCAGAGGTTATGGGGGTGTTTTAAAAACAAAGAACAGTGAAGAATTCATGCAGAATTATGATGATAGAGGGTCTCTTGCCCCCCGCGATATCGTAGCACGTGCGATAGATGCGGAAATGAAGAAGTCAGGAGATGATTTTGTGTATCTTGACATACGACACCGTGCCAAGGCTGATATTTTGTCTCATTTTCCAAACATTTATGCCAAGTGTCTAAGCATTGGAATAGATATGACCCATGATATGATTCCGGTAACCCCTGCTGCACATTATATGTGTGGAGGTATATTGGTAGATGAAGATGGAAGGTCATCAATACATCGCTTATATGCCTGTGGCGAATGTGCTTCTACCGGTCTTCATGGTGCAAACCGATTGGCCTCAAATTCTCTTCTTGAGGCGCCCGTATTTGCTCATAGAATATTTGAGCATGCTATCAACGTGTTTAAGAACAATATTATTCCCGATAATATACCGGAATGGGATGAAACAGATACTAAACTATCGAACGAAGATATTTTAGTGACTCACAATCTTCGTGAAACACAAAAGATTATGAGCGACTATGTCGGTATTGTGAGATCTGATTTCAGGCTAGAACGTGCACTGCGCCGTTTAGGTTTATTACACGAAGAGACAGAGAGTTTTTATAAAAAGACTACCCTTTCTGTTAAACTTTGTGAGTTAAGGAACGTTATTCAGAATGCCTATTTAGTTATTAAATCTGCCATGAAGCGCAAAGAAAGTCGCGGTTTACATTATACTACAGATTATAATCCGCATGCCCAAGAACCCCACGATACCATTTTTTAATATATAAATTATGCCACTAATATTACCAGTGAAAGGTGTTTATCCAGTGATGGGTGAAAATTGTTTTCTAGCCCAAAATTCAACCATAGTAGGTGATGTTACCTTGGGTAATCATTGTTCTGTATGGTTCAACGCAGTGATCAGGGGAGACGTAAATTACATTAGGATTGGTGATAATACCAATATTCAGGATGGTGCTGTTATCCACTGTACCTATTTGACTGCTGCTACTAGTATAGGCAGCAATGTTTCAATTGGGCACAATGCTTTGGTTCATGGCTGCACCCTACAAGACTATGTTTTGATCGGGATGGGAGCAATAGTCATGGATCATGCTATAGTGGAAGAGTTTTGTATTATTGCTGCAGGAGCCATAGTTCTTGAAAACACTGTTTGTGAGTCTGGTTATTTATATGCCGGTGTACCCGCAAAGAAGATCAAGCCATTAACTGAAGAACAGATCGCTTTATTAAAGAGGTTGCCAGAGAATTATAAACTATATTCCAATTGGTTTATTCCAGATTCGGAATAGTTACATTCTCTTCTAGATCCCAGTTTGGTCGTAAGGATATGGTTTTTTCAAATGTCCAGGTGTTCTCGGGCTGCCTTTTTAAGATTACATTTCCAGTATCCCATTCACCATTATTATTATCATCGTAAATAACCCTTATCTTATACTTTGCTGTTGGATACCTGGTATAGTTTAATACTATGTTCTTGCTAATTCGGTCTTGTCTTAAGACTTTATCACTTTCATTAAGCCATTGTATGATATAGTTTTTACTAGTATCCGGTACGGTGATTTTAATGGATATACTTCCATAGTTATCCTCGCTATCCAGGTCAAACTTTCTGGCATAGACCTTTGTTTTAGTGCCCAGTATGTCTGTAAAAGCATTATTTTCCAGCCTTAATATATATTGCTTTTTTAATTTCCAGGGGTATTTTATAGTGTATGTTTTTGGATTATTTATGTTTTTCACCAGTTCATAAGCCTTTATCGCAAGCGAGTCTTCTAGTATACTTATAAGTTTAGTATCGAATGATTTTATAGGTGATGAAAATTTGATTGCAAGTTCTGAGCCCGGTCTGATTTTTGTTCCAATAATATTATCAGTTATAATAACCAATGGGGTATACGTGTCTCTTTTATTTCTTCTTAGAATAATCGTATCCAAACTTATTTCTTTTGAGTTTACAGCAACTTTTATGGAATCAAAAGTAAGTTCGGGCAGCCAGATTAGGGCCGTATCTCTTGTGTTTGAAAACTCTACAGTTTTGGTTGCGTTTAGTTCTGATGGTTCTAGTATAGTAATAGAAGGATTAAGAATGGCTTTATTAAATATTAAGGTAAGCCGTCCATCGGTTTCAATCTTCCTGTCGGTTACTGAAAATATTTTTGGAGCTTCTTTAAAAACCTTCAGTTCTATGTTGCTTGTATCTTTATTAAGATTAATTACTTGATTCAAAAACCCGATCTCTTCAGAGTTGCCATTATAGATTCGGTCACCCCCTTGTTCATTCAGAGCATAGATTCGATATTTATCTTCCCGTAAATTCGATAATTTAAATGATCCCGAAGTATCCGTTGTTGTAAAGAAGCTGGCTTTTTTCTTACCAAAAAGTGAGTCTTGACTTACCGGTAAAATAAATACTGTAACATCTTTCAGTTTTTGTTTGGTAAGTGAATTAATTACTTTACCAGAAATGGACAGGGAATCTATTTGATCACCAGTTGAAAAAACATAACTGTAATTTTTTAGGATATTACTCTCGTTCACATCCGCTATTGCTTTTCCAAAGTTAATGGTGTAGGTAGTGTTTTTTTGTAAAGCTTCTTCAAAGTTAATTTGTAAAATTTCTTTTTTTGATTTATAGACAGGCGGGATTTCCATTGCTGGTGATACACTTATTTCTGTAAATTCATTACTGAGTTTAACAAATTCATCAAATTCTATTTCAATTTCAGATCCTTTAAAATTTCGTGTTAAATTTTTTGGTATTTCCTTTACTATAACGGGTTGGATAGTGTCTCTTGGTCCTCCCGTTGGCGATTGTACACTTGCACACGATATCAGGAACAATGAGTAAAAAAACACCAGTCCGGGAATTGTTAAAAATATCGTCTTTTTAATTTTTGCCATTTTTAAGCCCTCTGCCGAATTTTATATTGTTTTGGAATTATCATATTGGCACACCCTAGAAAGTGTCCTAAAAACAATGTTTTTTTATTAATTGATTTTTTGTGTAAGTTATTGTTAATCAATATGTTAAATATCATCTGCTCATATGAACCATTAAAACTGAAATATCAGAAGGTGAAACGCCAGATATCCTAGAAGCCTGACCTAAAGTTCTGGGTTTTACTTTCATCAGCTTTTCGCGGGCTTCTTTTGAAAGAGATATAAGTTCGCGATAATTAAATTCAGGATTGATGATCTGATCTTCCATCCTTTTCATTTTATTAACTATTTCTAGTTCTTTCTCAAAATAGCTTTCGTATTTAACTTTTATTTCTGCTTGTTCAACCGTTTCCTGATCATAAGAATTTAAGATAGTATTAAAAGCTGGATCTGCTTTTCTAAGATTTTCAAAACTGATCTGTGGTCTGGTGATTAGTTGAAACAGTTTAACATTTTGAGTTATTCCAGGTGTACCTTGGGTTTCTAGTATACTATTTATAGCATTTGGTGCAATTGATGTGTTTTTTAAATAAGCTACGATAGTATCCGCATTTTTTATTTTCTGATTTACCTTCTCAAGTCTTTCATCATTGATGAGCCCCAGTCTGTGGCCAATTTGACTTAGTCTAATGTCTGCATTATCTTGACGCAGTAGCAATCTGTGTTCTGCTCTTGAGGTGAACATTCTGTATGGTTCCTCGGTTCCCTTAGTAACCAAGTCATCAATTAATACCCCAATATATGATTCCGCTCTTTTTAAGATTAACTCTTCTTTTTCATTTATTTTTAGGTGTGCATTAATGCCTGCCATGAATCCTTGGCAAGCCGCTTCTTCATATCCTGTAGTTCCGTTGATCTGCCCAGCGAAATATAGGTTTTTAATTTTTTTGGTTTCGAGTGTTACACCTAATTGAGTTGGAGGGAAGAAATCATACTCTATTGCGTATCCAGGACGAAACATTTTTGCATTTTCAAATCCTGGAATTTTTGTTAATGCCCTGTATTGAATATCTTCTGGTAGTGAGGTCGAGAATCCGTTGACGTAAATTTCTACAGTATTCCACCCCTCGGGTTCTACAAAGATCTGGTGTCTGTCTCTTTCTGCAAAGCGGTTTATTTTGTCTTCAATTGATGGGCAATATCTTGGTCCCAGCCCCTTAATCCTTCCTGTGAACATCGGTGATTTCTCAAATCCTTCTTTTAATGTTTCGTGTACTTCTGAATTTGTATAGGTTATCCAGCAGCATCTTTGTTCTGTGGGTAGTTCTACATTGGTATACGAAAACCTTCCCCTCTTCTCATCGCCCCATTGTTCTTCCATTTTGGAATAGTTGAGTGAGCGACCATCTACTCTTGGTGGAGTACCTGTTTTCATTCGTCCTGATTCAAAGCCCAGTTCAACTAATTGTTCTGTTATTCCAGTTGCCGATTTTTCTCCAGTTCTGCCGCCACCAAATTTTTTCTCACCTATATGTATAAGTCCGTTCAGGAATGTGCCGTTGGTTAATACTACCGCTTTTGAACTAATCTTTATTCCTAGCGATGTTATCACACCACACACCTTGTTATCTTCAATTAACAAAGAGGTAGCAGTATCTTGCCAGAAATCGACATTGGGTGTTCTTTCTAGTGCTAGCCTCCACTCTTCAGCAAATCTTTTCCGGTCGCTTTGTGCTCTAGGACTCCACATAGCCGGTCCTTTTGAGCTGTTTAGCATTCTAAATTGCAGAGTTGTTTTATCGGTTATTATACCCGAGTAACCACCCATGGCATCTATTTCGCGCACAATTTGCCCCTTTGCTACGCCACCCATTGCAGGATTGCAACTCATTTGTGCTATCGTTTCCATATTCATGGTAATTAGCAAAACTTTTGAGCCCAGGTTTGCTGCCACCGCTGCAGCCTCACAGCCCGCATGTCCCGCACCAACCACTATTACATCGTATTTGTCAAACATTTTTATGGATGTTCCACGTGGAACAATAATTATTTTTAAAATTAGTCATTACTATTTAATAATTGTTTCACGTGGAACACGTTTATCAAAAGAGCTTAATGCTGTCAAAACCCAAACCCCGATAGATGCAGTTCTTTCTGAAGGGCTCATGAATTTTCTTTCAAATCTGTAAGTTCCAACCATCTCATGGTCATACCATCAATATTTTCTTTTAAATTCTTTATTTTTATAGCTATTTCAGACAATTGGGCGTGATCCGTAATGCCCGAGTTTAATTCTGTGGTTAAGCCCTCAATCTGTTTTTCAAGTTTTTCTGTTTCTGCTTCAAGGCTCTCCAATTCTTTTTCTTCTTTGAAACTCAACTTTTGTTTCTGTAATTCAGGTTTAGAATTAATTTTTTCTGTTTTTGAACCAGATTTGGCGGGCTTTTTTGGTTCCTCCTGCTCGAGTCTGTATTCCGTGTAATTACCCGAATAGATATGGATATTTCCATCACCTTCGAATATAAATAGTTGGTCAGTTAGTCGGTCAATTAAATATCTATCATGAGAAACTAGCATCAAAATACCCGGAAAATTTAGCAGAAAATCTTCGAGCACATTTAAGGTATCAATATCTAAATCGTTAGTAGGTTCATCTAGAATCAGATAATTAGGGTTCTTCATAAGTACCCGCATTAACTGAAGCCTTTTCTTTTCACCTCCACTTAGCTTGTTTACCATCCCATATTGTTTGGCTGGTGGAAAAAGAAAATGGGTTAAAACCTGACTGGCAGTCATGTTTTTTCCATCGGCCATGGTGATGTATTCTGCGATATTTTTTACTACATCGATGACGCGTTCCTCCTCTTTAAATTCAAGACCGCCCTGTTGGTAGTATCCAAATACGGTTGTTTCACCTACAAGTACTTTACCATTATCTGGTTTAATGGCTCCTGTCACTATATTTAGAAGCGTTGATTTTCCTGTACCGTTCTTGCCAGCTACACCAATTTTGTCTCCCTTTTTAAAAGTATAGCTAAAGTTATTCATAACAGGTTTTCCGTTAAAGCTTTTGCTGATATTTTCTAATTCAAGTATCTTATTTCCTTGTCTTGATACATTAACGCTTAACTCTAAGGTAGATTTTACGTTACGCCCCTTGGTTTTTTCTTCTAGGTCATAGAACGAATCTATTCTTGATTTTGATTTTGTAGTTCTGGCTTTTGGTTGTCTACGCATCCACTCAAGTTCTCTTTTGAGCAGGTTTGTGTTTTTACTGAAGGAGGCATCCTCAGCAGCATTTTGTTCTTCCTTTTTTTCTAGGTAATAACTATAACTACCGTTGAAGTATTGAAGCTTTCCTCTGTCTAGTTC
Source organism: Pedobacter schmidteae (assembly GCA_945906015.1). Lineage (GTDB taxonomy): Bacteria > Bacteroidota > Bacteroidia > Sphingobacteriales > Sphingobacteriaceae > Daejeonella > Daejeonella schmidteae_A. The sequence goes on from CAMDQV010000002.1 coordinate 8,097, forward strand.
GATGATCCTTGATGAAACATTGTCCAGAAAATACCTATCGTGTGTTACCAGTAAAATTGTTTTTTGTCCGCCGGTCATATAACTTTCTAGCCACTCAATAGTTTCAATGTCGAGGTGGTTGGTAGGTTCATCTAGAATATAAACATCTGGATCGTCAATAAGTAATTTCGCTAGGGCAAGGCGTTTTTTTTGTCCGCCAGATAAGGTTGTAATTTTTTGTTCCAAATGCTGTATGCCCATTCTACCCAGAATGGTTTTTATTTCAAATTCATATTCCCAGGCGTTGGCATTACTTAGCTCATCCATGAGTCTGTTCAAGAGTTTTTCATCGTGAACATCTTGTTCAATAGCTTCTTCATATTGTCTAATGAGCTGCTGTTTTTCATTTCCAATCGAGTAAATAAAGTCGCTGATGGTTTCCTGATTCTGGAATTGTGGATCTTGCTCCAGGTATCCAATTCTTAGATCTCTTTCAGTCACCACTTTTCCCAGACTTGGGGCCAGTAAACCAGAAAGTATACGAAGCAAGGTAGATTTACCAGTCCCATTTATGCCAACCAAAGCCACGCGGTCTCCTTTATTTAGACCCAGATATAGATCTTTAAAAAGCCAGTTATCGTTAAATGAATGCCCTAATTGTTCTGTTGATAATATACTCACGCTAATTCTTGTATTTGTATGGAAGGATATATAAAGGTGCCTTGCAGGTTTTTTATGGATTGATTAAGCATCACTTTTGCCACATCGGCTGCTTTGATACTTCTGTATTTTTTTAATGGTCCTATCAATATCGGATCAATCAGGCTGAAAATGGGTTTTAGTATCTTCTCGGCAAGACGATTTTTTTTACGCTCACCAATTAAAAATGAAGGCTGATAAATGTGAAGTGATGGTATATTTAGTTTTTTCAATTCTTGTTCAAGTTCTCCCTTAAGTTTGAGATATGAATTTGAAGATCCGGCATCTGCTCCTAGTGATGAGATAATATGAAATTGTGCAACTCCATTCTGTTGACCAAGTTTTGCAAGATTGAGTGGATACCCTAAATCTATTTGTCTGTATAATGCAGAATTGGGAGTTTCACTTTTGGTGGTTCCCAAACAATTAAATATTATATCCGCTTGAATATCAATTGAATAACTATTTGGTTCATCGAAATTCACTATCAATTCTTTAACTTTAAAATCGGAAATACCACTTGATCTTCTGACTAATAAAAGAACCTCTGTTATTGCCTCAGACTTGATCAATTCTGACAATAAATTACTGCCAATAAGTCCACTTGCTCCAACCAAAATGACTTTATATGGCATTTATTTTGCTAATTAATGAGCAAAGGTACGCATATTAGGTTTGGAATTAATATTGTGTGTTTGAACATATAATTAAAAATTAATCGCATGAAAAAGATTATTCACCGCGCAGCAGACCGTGGAATTCAGGATCACGGCTGGTTGAAAGCCGCACATTCTTTTAGTTTTGCTAACTATCACGATCCAGCCAAGGTTCATTTTGGCTTATTAAGGGTTTTGAATGATGATATTGTAGCTCCCGGTATGGGTTTTGGGACCCATGGGCATGATAATATGGAGATAGTTACCATCCCCCTGAAGGGTACCTTGGCTCATAAAGATAGTTTGGGTTCTGTTGGTAATATTGAATATGGCGAAGTTCAGATTATGTCTGCCGGTAAGGGTATTCAGCATTCTGAATTTAATGGTTCTGCGACCGAGGCGGTTAATCTGCTCCAGATCTGGGTTTTTCCTAAAGAACGCAATATTGAGCCGCGTTATGACCAGATACAGTATAATTTGGAGAAAGTGAATAATTCATTTCTGACAGTTGTTTCACCTATTAAGGGCGATAATATGATGTGGATCAACCAGGATGCTTTTTTTAGTCTTGGTACTTTTGATGAAGATTCAAAGGTAAGTTATAAGATTCAGCATCCCGGAAATGGAGCTTACGTGTTTTTTATTGAAGGACAGGGAGTGTTAGATGATACGGTATTGGTAAATCGCGATGCATTGGGTGTTTATGATAGTGAAGAATTTGAAATTGATTTCAAGAAAAACTCAAAGGTTCTGATCATTGAAATTCCAATGCAATAATTTTAAAATATTCTTTTTGACAGGTAAAGGTTTTCTTTATCTGTCATTAGGGCTTTTGCTTCTTTTCCTTTATCTGTATAGCCCAAAAGGTGTAGGGTGCCATGTATCATGACCCTATGTAATTCACTCTCGCTTGTAACTTTAAAGCTTTGTGCATTTTCCCGAACACGTTCCACACTAATAAAAATATCTCCACTAATTACTCGCTTATTTTCACTGTTATCGAAAGTAATGATGTCTGTAAGGGTGTCGTGTTTTAAATAATTCTGATTGATTGAGAGTAAGTAATTATCGCTGCAAAATATAAAGTTCAACACCTTTAGTTTCAACCCCTCGGCTATAATTGTATTTTTTATCCACGTGCTGAGCTGGCCCTTTTGTTTTAAAGTAAAGGATATATCTTCCGTAAAAAAATGTATAGGTAATTGGCTCATTAAATTATAAAATGAAGCTCTAGCTCATTTCCTTTTGAATTAAAGATACAGTGATCGGCGAGTTTATTAATAAGAAAAACACCTCTTCCGCTAAGATTTTCAGTAGTTGTTGTATCCGGTAGGCTATTCAAGTCAAATCCTTCACCTTCATCAGAAATAACGAATATCAATCGTTTTTCTTCTGGTACCTCCAGATTAATATAAACTTTCTTCTCAGGGATTTGCCGGTTTCCGTGGACAATTCCATTGACTACAGCCTCACTAAGGCAAGTTAGTACATTAGCATATATTTCATCACTGAACCCGTATTTTACACTCAGTTCATCGATAAAATTTTCCATAAGGGTAATGCTGTTGATACTGGAAGGCAATTGCAGTGTATACACTGACGTATTATGTTGGGTTTCTATTTGATTAATCATTTATTGCCCGAATTTAAAAATTTAAAATAGTCTCCGACTTTTATTTTATAAAATGAATTTAATGAGGGCGGTACTGTTTTAAGCAAATCGGTTTCTTTTTGTTTAATTTTGATATACTCTTGCAATATTATTGAATTAATGGGTGTTTGATTAGCTCCTTCTCTACTTTCTCGTTTTTGATCTTCTTCACGTTCTTGTTCGGCTTTGTCAGCTTCAAGGAGTTTACTCAAAATTTCTTGTTGTCTAGATAATGTTTCTTGTTTAATTCTTTTGTTTACGAGATCGGTCTCTGTTTGTTCCATCTCTTTTACTAATTTATCAAGATTACCTAAGCCTGCTTTGCCATCTTTATTCTCCAGCCTATTTATTTCTTGCATGGCTTGTCTGATCATTTGCTGTTCTCTTGCCATTTTAGCAAGTTTTTCACTCATTGTACCACTACGATTTGCTTGCTGACCAGGACCTTGCTGACCCTGTTTTTGCATCTCATCTCTGGCTTTTTGCATGTTTTTGTTCAAAGTTTCCTGCATTTTACTGAGCTGCGATAGGCTCTGTTTCTTTTTGCCTTTACCACCGGGCTTACTATTTTGCTGCGATTGTTGTAATTGCTCAAGTGCTTCATTTAGCATTAATGCTAAATTATTAATGGATGTCATTGCAAATTGTTGATTTCGGTTGGCCTCTGCTGTACGACGTTCGCCAAGACTTTCAATAGCCTTGCTTACATTTAAATTGATGGTTTGAATTTCTTTATTTACTACTGATTCAATTTGCGGAACTTTTTTACTTAGAGAATAGAGGCTGTCTTCGATCATTTTCAGATTGATTTGAATATCCTTCTGTTTTTGTGTTTGTAAGATATATACGGGGTCGCTTGTGCTGATGCTTCTAACCTCTTGCATTGTTTTTTCTTGGTCGAATGAACTGATTAGAAGATTTTCGAGTACCTCCCTTAATTCTTTGGCATTCATTTCATTTTCTTTTTCTTCTCCCTCTTCCTGCATTTGCTCCAATTTTTTTGAAAGTTCATTCATTTTTGAAGCTGCTTGTTTTTGATTTTGAGCTGCTTGTTTCTGATCTTTTTTTTCTAGATTATCAGAACTTTCTTTTTGTTGCTGATCTATCTGTTGTTGCTCCTTTTCAGGGCTCTCAAAATTATTTTTTTGCTCCAGCTCCTCATTTTTTTTCTCCAGCTTATTTAGCTCAGACTTTAGTTCATTAAATTCTTCCTTTAAAACGTTTTGCTCCTCTTTCAGTTTTTGAATGTCTGGATTTTTTCCAACAGACTTTTCGCTAAGTGCTTCTTGTTCTTTTGCTAATTCACTGAGTTTTTCAATAGTTTCACTTAGCTTTTGTTCAAATTCAAGCTGTTTGTAGAGCTCTAATATTCGATCCAGTTCTTTTTGCAATGATTTGTTATCCATCTGCATTTTAGAAAGCTCTTCTCTAGTTTGGTTCGTATTGTTTTTATCCAGTAGTTTTTCAATGTTTTTCAATAGCTCTCTGGTTTTCTCATCCAGCACGTTATTGAATAGGTTTTCTATCTGTTTTTGTTTTTCCAGTATCTTTTCGTTTTGTTCATTCTGTTCAAATTGATTTTGTTTGTTTTCCTTCTGTATATCCTTTACCAGTTCTTCAAGCTCATTTTTGTCTTTAAGGAGGTTTTCAACTTGTTTTTTTTCTTCATAAGATAGCTTCGTTTTATTAAGCAGATCCTGATTTAGTTTTTTTGCTTCCTTATCCACCCGAATAGACTTTTTTATGGCCTGTTCCATCTTTTCCTTGATTTGCTTCGTATTTTTTTCCAACTGCTCTTCTATTTCTTTTTCTGAGGGCAATTTTATTGTTTTAATAGCTGATCTGCTTGCTTTAGGTCCATTAACTCCGTCATTATCAAATACTTCAAAATAATACTCGATTTGTTCACCAGGACCGGCTCCAGATTCACCCATGTTCCAGGCGTGAAGGAAATTACTCTGAAGAGTATTCTTGTTGAATGCAACAGATTTTATTTCTGGTTTAACTTTGTTCTCTGGATCCTGAGATACTAATTTATAATTGAAAGTTAGTTTAGAAAACCCATGGTCATCATTGATCTGTCCCACAAAATAAAGCAGTTTATTATTGACAGAATCTTGTCTTTCATTTACCTCAATAGCCGGTAACAGATCGGGAATCACCAGGAGTTGATAGTTTACTGCCTGAGATGATTCCACCCCCTTATTGATGGGTTTTACGCTGTAAACAAGGTTTTTTATGGCTTTATGTGTAAAATTGAAGGCATTGTCGTTTGTTTGCCTAATCAGATATTTTTTGCTGTCTATTTTTACATCAAGCTGTTCACTATGTTGAGCATTAAATTTCCAATTAATTTTAGATCCTTCTGGAACTGTTAGATCTCCAGAATTCTCAAGCACGGTACTGGGTTTATTCAAGTATGCAGGATATTCAATAAACACTTCAAAATTAATAATGCTTGGCTTTGCTTTAACCTCCAGTAAATAGTTGTTCGAACTAAATTCACCACCCCGAAGTCTTATTTTTTTATTTTTTTGAATATTCTTGAATGTATAATTAAAGCGTATCGTATTTTCTTTGTTTAGCTTAAAGGTATTAACTCCATCTTCAAGATAAAGTTCAGATGGGATTTCATCACCGGTAAGCTTTACCATTAGGGTATAATCGCTTCCTTGTACAGCTGATAAATTTTTGTTTAGGATTTCGAAGCTGAATGGTGCTTTTTTTATAAATTGTTTATTATGATTGATTAATCGCGTGGTACTTTCACTTAATATTGAAGGTGAAGCAAAGAAAATAAAAACAATAACGGCCATTGGAGCTACCGCATATTTCAAATATTTACGATTTTCTTTTATATGTATTGCTGAGGTAAACGGTACCGACTTGAGATCTGCAATTTTCTGATTTATGCTCGCATCAATAAGTGAGCGCTGTTCGGGATTTAAATCTGAAAGTTTTTTTAATTGAAGTGTGTTCAGCAGTTTATCCTTTACCGGCGCAAAATGCTGTCCGATGATGGCTGAAGCTTGTTCATGAGATAGCGTTTTTCCTAATTGCAAGTATGACAACAACGGTATTAGAATATAAGCGGCAATAACAAACAGGTTTATGGCAATAAATGTATAGAATAGTATACTTCGAACAATTGGATCAAAATGCCCAAAATATTCGGCCATTGTAACAATAATATAGGCTACAAAAAGTGAAGAGACTAAAAATATAGCGCCTTTGACAACCTTATTGAGGTAATATTTACGGATAAAACCGTCAATTTTTTTAATTAAATAGACGTAGTTTTCATTTGAAGCTTTCATGGTTAATTTACACGTCAATTTATTGATATGAAATTAGCAAAATATGTTCATTATTGGTATAATCTTTAGGAAACAGCACCTATTAAAAATGTGTTTTTGATACATTACTAGTGTTTTTTTTCAGAAGTACCACGTTTGCTACTTTTCTCTGTCCTTCATGATCCCATTTTTTATTATCAGTTGGAAAATTCACAATACCGTTTTCTTGGTAGTTATTGATCCATAATGTAGTAGATCCGCCACCGTCAAGATTAATTGCATCATCAGCATTGAGCCAGCCCATCATTTTGCTTAGTTCGAATAAGCTCATTCCGGCAGAGTTGATGTTCCGCCCATCGACGGTAATAAATAATATCTGTTTGTTTTTTGCAATCGCTACTGCTGTTCTAGGGTGCCTAGTTTTGTTAAATGCATTATCGGGATCCAGTTTTTCATGTATTTGATCTAGAATCAGGAGTGGTCCGCTTACCATTATATCTTCTCCAACAAGTGATTTTTCCCAATTCGGTGTTTCATCCCATTTGGCAATAGTGATCTTGCCCTTGTTTATTACAAGTGCCGAACGCTGGTGTCCAGCTCTGTTTCCATTTTTTCCAAGCCGATTCTCGTTTATTACCTTCCCGTCAGATTTAATATAATCAACTGATCCTCCATTGGCAATATCAAAGAAAGTTCCATTAAGGGCAGCCATTGCATTTGCATGTATTCCGAAATCACTAGTAGTAATCAGTTTTTTTGGATTATAGCCAATATCAAATTCAAGCTTTTTGTTTTGTTTAATTTCCAGGACGCTAACAAACTGATTGGAATTGAAAAGAGTATTTTGAAACCAGAATGTTTTCAGGATAACTCCTTGACTGATTTTTTCTTTTTTCCATTCCGCATTTACTACAGCAAGAGAGTCGGATTGGGCAAAAAGTTGGAAAGATATGAAAATCGAAAAATAGGTGCTAAATAAAAATGCTTTCATTTTTTTTGAGACTAATATATTGAATCGCCACCTATAAAAAAATCCTCATGCCAGTTATGGCATGAGGATTTTTAGTGTGTGATTTTTATTTCTTTGGATCTAAAGCTTCCTCAATGCGAGCAAGTACATCTTCAAGATGTGATTTGATCACCGCACTAGAATATTTTGGTATTGATGACTTAACCTGAGCTGATAATAATTTAAGTTCTTGTCTTGCCATTGGGCGGATATCAGACTGGGATACATCAATCTGAGGACCAGCAAATGCTGCAAATTGAGGTGGAACCGGAGTTTCATTCTCATTTAACAGGTAAGACATTCTTTCAATATAAGCTCTCTGTAAATTACGACGGTAGGTATCTACATTAGCACCTGTCTTTAATTCTGACCAGATACCATTTCTAAGATCTGAAAGTAGTTCTTCCATATCATATGCATTAGCACCATTCTTTACAGAATTATCGATGACCCTGCTTAAACGTGAAAAGTCAAGGATTCCATTTAAAACGCCAACTTGTGTTCTTCTCAAACGATCAACAATTCCCGCATTATCAAATTTATTTAAAATTTGCTGATCAAGCATCCATATTGGTGTCAGGAAAGCCTGATCATTAATAAATTTAAGTGCGGTTTTTTGTTTTGCTTTGGAAACATGGGTATAAACCGGGCCCTTTTGCTCATATGTTTTATCGTTTTCATAGATTCCACCAATATTAGAACGTACATGACCCATATAACGATTCCATTGTCCTAGAACCTCACCGTAAAGTTCTTTTAGGTTATCGTAAGGCTTACCCTCTTCGTAGGTCCATTTCTCGATATTTGGAAGGATACGCTTTAAGTTAGCAATTCCATATTGAGAGGCCTTTACCGCATCATCGCCCAGATCTTCAGATTGAGCTCTTGGATCAATGGGGTTACCAGTTTGCTGACCATAGAAATAAACAGGGTTTCCGGATCTTTCAATAGTCCATTTATTTAAAGTTTTTGCTTCTTCTTCAGGGGTTTGATTATCAAACCAGGTATAACCCCATTTGATAGCCCATTTATCATAATCACCAATGCCAGGATATAAAACAACTCCTTCATCACCTGGTTGTGCGATGTAATTGAAGCGGGCATAGTCCATGATTGAAGGTGCAGTACCCCCCATTCTTTTTGTGAAAGCAGGTGAACGAAGTGAATCAACAGGGTAGGCAACGCTTGATCCAAAATTATGTGGAAGTCCTAAAGTATGTCCAACTTCATGGGATGAAACAAAACGTATCAATTGACCCATTACCTCATCTTTAAATTTTGGAGTACGAGCATCCGGATTAATTGCAGCAGTTTGAACAAAGAACCAATTACGAACAAGGTTCATTACATTATGGTACCAACCAATGTCAGATTCCATAATTTCGCCAGAACGCGGATCAGAAATATGTGGTCCATATGCATTGGCAATGTTTGATGCAAAATAACGAATCACAGAATAACGAGCATCTTCAGGTGACCAATCGGGGTCATTAGTTGGAGGTTCTAATGCAGTGATCGCATTTTTAAATCCAGCGGCTTCAAATGCTACATTCCAATCTTTTACACCTGCAATTAGATATGGTCTCCATTTTACTGGTGTAGCTGGATCTATATAGTAGATGATCTGTTTTTTAGGTTCAACTAATTCGCCACGTTTATAAGCTTCAGGATCTTTTGGTTCGAGTTTCCAGCGGTGGATATATCTTGTAACCTGTGCTTTTTGAGCATCAAGACCATAATCGGTTTGATTTTGTCCGAAAAATCCGACTCTATCATCCGAAAAACGTGCTTTGTAAGGATTTTTAGGTAATAACAACATCGAATTATGGATTTCAACGGTCATTGAACCAATTGATTTGTCGCCCGGAGCGTCTGAAGCCCGGAATGTTTTTAAAGAACGCACCTCAATATTGGTTGGAAAGGATTTGATCGTATCGATATAGGTACGAGATTCATCCATTGTAGAAATTTTATATTGGGTACGAACAGATTGAGGTAAACCAAGCGACTGAACATCTTTTGAAAACAGTTCTGTTACATCGATTACTACCGAAGCGGCATCTTTATTGATCGCTTTGATATCAAAAGCCGATAATACCGCTTCTAAATTCGAGTTTTTTACGGATTCAAACATGTCTGTTTTTTGTCCAGCAATATTACGGTATGAAGGGATGCGGATAAATACCTGTTTATCGCGTTTTTGCCATTTCCAGATCTGTTCATTTAATTCTTCACCTCCATACGTTCCGTCAACAGTTGGCGTTTTTGCATAACGAGTTACCACGAGCATTTCGCGATTAAATAGGGAATCAGGAATCTCGTAGAAATATTTACCATCCAGACGATGTACTTTGAAAAGTCCCTCATCTGTTTTCGCCTTATCTGTAATTACCTCCTTGTATGGCTTAATACCTGTTTTAGGTGGAGTAGCCGGTGCGGCCGGTGTAGGAGGTTTGGTGGGCTCTTGTGCTGGAGCATCACTCCTTCTGCGGTCTTGAGCTTGTATGTCATTCAAGCCCATTGTAATTAAAAGCGCTGCCAATGCAGTAGCCCGTATGTTGCGTAATTTTGTTGTCATAGTTAATTTATATAATGGTTTGGTTAATGCTAATTTACAAATTTAGAATTTGAACCGGCTTATGTATATTATTTATTGGTTTATCATAATAAAATTACAGAACTATAAAATGTTTTTTACAAATTCTAAATTTAAGGTTATTTAGAAACCTAAAAAAATAAGCTTCCTGTTTTTTGTGTTTCTTTTGCCATTTTATTTAATCTTATTTCACTGAATTCAAATGCTTAAGTAAATTCTTTTCTATTTTTGTAGAAATTAATATGTCTATTAATTTAAACTATTAAGCAATGAAAGGTCTGCATTTTTTTTTAATCCTAGGTATGTTTTTTGGTTCCTGCTCAATTTCTGAACCTACAGTATGTGAAGATATGGTCTGCACCAAGGAATTCAGAACGATAACTGTTCAATTTCTTGATGATTCCGGTAATCCTCTGCTTGTAAATAATTATAGTGCAGTAAACAAGCGAACTGGCCGTTCAATGAGTCAAACCAGTATTACAAATGGACTGGGAATTTATGTAGTGGCAAGCGACGCTGACTTAAAAGAACTTTCCGAGAAAGGCGATATTGTATTAGTTTCGGCAAGCAATCCTAAGAACAATTCTAAGGTTTTGGCTGAGTTTGTCATTTCTGGAGGTCTATGTATGTGCCATGTTAGTAAAATATCGGGTCCTGATACAATAAAGATTTAACTGTCAAAGAAAGATCTGGGCAATAATTTTTAAATCATTCTAGTTAGAAACAAACTAAATACTTTGGATACATTTTAAAAATCCTAGAGTTTTTCAAAGGGTATATCCATGATTTCGAAGCTTTTCCAGCCATTGAAATCAAAATGCCACCATTCATTATTCAGAACCTTGAATCCGTTTTTTTCCATAGCTAAACGTAGCAAATCTCTATTTTGGATAACCGATGGAAGCAGATCTTTGAAATCGGCGGCAGCCTCAGGAGCAAAGCTGTCGTATGGTGTGGGCATTTCCAATTCTTTGCCTGTGCGGATATTGATCAAGGTTAAATCGATGGCGCATCCGCGGTTATGCCTTGATCCGTCTTTTGGGTTGGCAACAAAACTTTTATCGGTAGCAATATCAAAGAATTTAACCGTTACACTGTAGGGTCGGTACCCGTCAAAGATTTTCAAGCCCAGGCCCAATTTCTTTAATTCATTCTGAACTTTGCCAAGTGCTTCAACTACGGGGAGCCTTGCAAATGCCTTTGCCTGTTTATAAACCGCCTGCTTTGCAAAGTTATTTTTACTGGCATAGCGTATATCCAATTTTAAATTGGGTATAAATTTCTTAATTTCAATTAGCTCCTTATTCTTATCAATCAGTAGAGATGTTTTGTAAGCCTGTAAATCATTTATGATCACTAATCCAAAAGGGTTATTTTGCTGAGCCTGAGTTTTCAGGCAGCCAAAAAAGAGGATTAATAAAAGTATTTTCCGCATTATCTGTTGGATACGATCAGTAGATCTAAATCTTTCATAGGGATATTAAAACGGTCAGAAAGGTCTTTATTGGTCAGCTTACCCTGATATAAATAAATTGCATTCCGAATTCCCGGTCTTTCCCAGATCAGGTTCATGATTCCGCCCATTTCACCAATATCAATAAGAATTGGGGTAAATATATTAGTTAGGGCATATGTTGCTGTACGAGAAACACGGGAAGCAATATTTGGAACGCAATAATGGATTACATCATGCTTTTTAAAGGTCGGAATTGTATGATTAGTGATACTTGAAGTTTCGAAACATCCTCCCTGATCAATGCTTACATCAATAATTATAGAATTGGGCTTCATTTTACTCACCGTTTCTTCCGAAACGATACAAGGACTTCTACCGTGTTCGGCACGGATTGCTCCAATTGCAACATCGCAGCTAAAAAGTGCTTTTTGAAGAACAACTGGCTGAATAACCGAAGTAAAAACACGGCTCCCGATATTGTTTTGAAGTCGGCGGAGTTTGTAAATGGAACTGTCAAAAACTTTCACTTCGGCACCCAAAGCAAGTGCTGTTCTTGCTGCGTATTCGCCTACAGTTCCTGCACCTAAAATAACTATTTCTGTAGGTGGAACTCCAGTAATTCCTCCCAGCATTAGTCCTTTACCTTCAAAAACATTGCTCAGATATTCGGCAGCAATTAATATAGAGGTAGCTCCAACAATTTCGCTCATAGCCCTAACCACCGTCAAAACATTACCTTCATCGCGAAGATATTCAAATGAAAGGGCTGTGATGTTTTTCATCATCAGGGACTGAAGATACTCCACTTTTATGGTTGACATTTGCAGCGCAGATAACAATACCTGTCCCATCTTCATCATGGATACTTCATCCTCTGTTGGTGGAGCTATTTTAATGATCAGGTCGGCTTTATAAACCTCCTTTTTGTCATAAACAATCATTGCACCCTGTTCACTATAATGATCATCATTAAAGTTGGCAGCAAGTCCGGCACCCGTCTCAATAACTACTTCATGTCCATTTTGTACAAGTAATCCAACAGATAAAGGGGTGAGCGCAATTCTGTTTTCCTGAAATGAGGTTTCTTTGGGAATCCCTATATAAAGGCTATTTTTTTTGTTTTTAACCTCTAACATCGCCTCTTGCGGCTGCATCATGGCCTGTTTTGCAATGTCTGACAATACACTCATCATGTGGATTTTAATAAGGAGTATGAAGGTACGAAATTTTTAAAAATAGGGGACTCTTAAATTCAGATAAATTCCGTTTTAAATTTTTTTGACAGAAATTTTCCGAGACCCCTGTTCATCTTCAACTAGTTTGATTTCAATAAAATGTTCAGGCCATAGACCTGGGATCATTTCTGGCCATTCGATAAAACAGTATTCGCCTGACATCAGGTATTCTTCAAAGCCAATGTCAAATGCTTCTACTTCATTTTTAATTCGAAAGAAGTCAAAATGATAAATTTTTCCTTTCGGAAATACGTACTCGTTTACTATTGAGTACGTTGGACTGCTCACATTATCTATCATGCCCATTTGAAGGCATAACGATTTGATCAGTGTCGTTTTTCCGGCTCCCATTTCGCCCCGAAGCAAAAATATTTTTTCGTTTTCAGCAAATTTTAGCAATGAGGATGCTGCGATTGGCAGCTTATTTTCATGATCGATCAGAATTTCCATAGCTCAAAAATAAAAAAAGAATTATTTTGGGCTATAGGTTACAAAAGGAACAATCATTTCTTCCATTGAAATACCACCATGTTGGAAGGTTTCATTAAAATAATTAACAAAGTGGTTGTAGTTATTCGGGTACACAAAATAACCATCTTCCTTTGCAAAAATATAACTGGAGCTCATTTGAAGTTTTGGTAGCATTGCTTCATGTGGATTTTTAATATGGAATACCTCTTTTGGATTAAAAGTGAGATTTTTACCTTGTTTATACCTCAAATTTGAGTTGGTGTTCCTGTCGCCGATTACTTTACTTGGATGTTTAACCCGTATCGTTCCATGATCGGTGGTAATGATTAATTTTATATTTTTCTGAGATAGCTTCTTTAACATATCCAGTAGTGGTGAATGCTCAAACCAGGAAAGGGTTAATGAACGGTAGGCAGCTTCATTATTTGCAAGCTCCCTGATCATGGCCATATCGGTTCTTGCATGAGACAGCATATCTACAAAATTATAGACAATAACATTCAGGTCATTGCCCATTAAGTTATTCATGTTTTCATTAATATTTTTACCCTGCTCAAAAGTGAGGATCTTATTGTAAGAGTGCTTGCATCCTTTTCGCATGACCCTTTGTATTTGGTCGGCAAGAAACTTTTCTTCAAACAGATTTTTTCCACCTTCATCCTCATCATTCTGCCACATATCCGGAAAGCGTCGTTCCATTTCCAGGGGCATTAATCCTGAAAATATAGCATTTCTGGCGTATTGGGTAGCAGTAGGTAAAATACTATAATAGGTGTCTTCTTCGTCAATTCGGTAATGATCCATTAATAAGGAATTGATCATTTTCCACTGGTCATACTTTAAATTATCTATCAGAATAAAAAAAGTTGGTTTGTTGACTTCAATAGCAGGAAAAACCTTTTTGACAAACAATTGGTTTGAAGTTATAGGCCCTGAATCCGGATCTTTTAGCCATTTTATATAGTTTTTTTCAATGAATTTTGAGAACTGAACATTGGCTTCTGATTTTTGTGCAGTTAATATTTCGTGCATCCCTTCATCTTCCAATTTTTCGAGTGATAGCTCCCAGTAAACTAATTTTTTATAAAAGTCAACCCAATCCGAAAAGCTAAGATTTTCATTTATGGTCATCCCCAATGTCCTGAAATCCTGACGGTAGGCCATGGATATTTTCTCACTGATCAGTCGTTTATTATCTATTAATTTCTTTATAGTAAGAAGAATTTGTTTTGGATTAACCGGTTTGATCAGATAATCATCAATCTTAAAACCAATAGCATCTTCCATCATGTATTCTTCCTCGTTTTTTGTAATGAGTACGATTGGAATATCCGGGTCAATTGTTTTTATTCTGGCAAGAGTTTCTAGGCCCGTTAAACCCGGCATATTTTCATCGAGAAATACAAGATCAAAGTTTTCTTTTTTGAAACAATCCAGAGCATCATTCCCGTTAGTAACAGTTTTGATCTTGTATCCCTTTTCATTCAAAAAGAGTATATGTGGTTTTAAGAGGTCGATCTCATCGTCTGCCCAAAGTATGGTTGTTTCCTGCATTTCACCGTAAATTTAGCAATTATTAGGCCATCGAAATTTTTATACATTCAATTGTCATTAAAAATAACAATTTTTGTGTCTTAAGGTTCGCATCTTGAATAAGAAGAAAATAATAAATGATCCCGTTTACGGTTTCATCACCATCCCATCCGATCTGGTCTATGATCTGATCCAGCACCCCTATGTACAGCGTTTGCGCTATATAAAACAACTGGGAATGACTCATTTGGTTTATCCGGGTGCTTTACATACGCGTTTTCATCATGCATTAGGGGCCATGCATTTGATGGGTCTTGCCCTGGAAACTATAAAAAGTAAAGGACAGGCAATTTCATATCAGGAAGAAGAGGCGGTAACAATTGCAATCTTACTTCATGATATTGGGCATGGACCATTTTCGCATGCCCTGGAGCATACCATTGTAGATGGCGTTTCGCATGAACATATTTCAACGCTCTTGATGGATAATCTAAACCGTGAGTTTGACGGAAAGCTTGGACTAGCTTTGGAAATATTCAATAATCGTTATCACAAGAAATTTCTCTATCAATTAGTTTCAGGACAATTAGACCTTGACCGAATGGATTATCTTAACCGAGATAGTTTTTTTACAGGAGTGTCTGAGGGTGTGATAAGCTTTGACCGGATAATAAAAATGTTAGATGTAGTTGATGATCAGCTTGTTGTAGAAGAGAAAGGTATTTATTCTATTGAAAAATTTCTAATAGCCCGCAGGCTGATGTACTGGCAGGTCTATCTTCATAAAACCGTTATTGCAGCTGAGCAAATGCTAGTTAAAATATTGGAGAGGGCAAAAGAATTGTCGGGTGAGGGAAGAGACTTATTCGCAAGCCCATGCTTTTCGTATTTTTTGAAGAATTCTATAAGCAAAGAAGAATTCAAAAATGACCCTCGAAATATTGAAAGGTTTACAAAACTAGATGATAACGATATATTTACTTCAATAAAGGTTTGGGTTAACGATGAGGATATTATCCTTTCAACACTTTGTTCACACTTGATTAGTAGGAATTTGTATCAAGTAGAAATTACGAATGAACCTCCGCTAATCGAAATAATCAATGATCTTGCAGATAAAGTGACAGATGAATACGAAATTTCTGATGATGATACTTCTTATTTCGTATTTACTGATACCATAAAGAATAAAGCCTATAGTGTGGGTGATGGAAGTATTAAAATTGTGATGAAAGACGGTTCTATTCAGGATATTGCAAAGGCATCAGACAATTCAAATCTGGAATCATTGGCTAGAACAGTACAGAAACATATACTTTGTTACCTAAAAGAATTGAAAAATATCAATTAATAGACATGCGAATACGTTCAAAATTTGTTCGTTAACTTATAACACATAAATTTGTGAGATGCAATTAACTGCACATCAGATTGGATTATTACTTGAGGGAACTGTAGAAGGCAATCCTGACGTGACGGTAAATCAGCTATCTAAGATAGAGGAGGCTAGTCTGGGCTCATTATCTTTCCTTGCTAATTCCAAGTATGAACAATTTGTTTATACCTCGGGAGCCTCTGTTATTATTATTAATGAAGACTTTATTCTTGCTCATGCTACAAAGGCTACTTTAATTAGGGTAAAGAATGCTTACAGTGCATTTTCTGTACTTTTAGAAAAGTATGACGAACTTATAAAATCAAAGAAAAGTGGCGTTGAGACCCCAAGTTTTATACACCCGACTGCAATTCTTGGAAAGGATGTATTTATCGGTGCTCTTGCTTATATCGGACCCAATGTAAAAGTGGGTGATGGCAGTAAAATTTATCCGAATTCTTACCTTGCAGACAATGTGATTGTAGGTAAGAATGTCACTTTATATGCTGGAGTTAGTGTATATTTCAATTGTACCATAGGCGATAATGTGATTATACATTCTGGTGCTATTATAGGCGGTGATGGTTTTGGATTCGTGAAAAATACAGAAGGATCATACAAGAAGGTAAGTCAGATTGGAAACGTAATTATTGAAGATGATGTAGAAATTGGTTCGAATACCACTATAGACAGGGCTACTATGGGCTCAACCATTATCCGCAAAGGCGTTAAATTAGATAATCTTATCCAGATCGCTCATAATGTTGAGATTGGAGCAAATACAGTGATTGCAGCTCAGACAGGAATTTCTGGAAGTACCAAGATCGGTGAGAACTGTATTATTGGCGGTCAGGTAGGTATTGTAGGACATATTAGTATTGCAAACGGAAGTACTATCGGAGCAAAATCAGGCGTCAATAATTCAATAAATGAAGAAAATATGAGCTGGAATGGTGTTCCTTTAACATCCTTAAGAGATTCTTTAAAGGTACAGGTGATTACCAGACGTTTACCTGATCTGGAAAAGAGGATTGAAGAACTTGAGAATATAATTAAAAAAGGTTTATTGTGATCAGTTTCAGGCTGTACAATTCAATACTATGAATTTAAAACAAAGAACAATTAAAACTGAAATATCTGTAACGGGTGTTGGATTACATACTGGTAAGTCGGCAACGATGACTTTTAAGCCGGCACCAGAAAACCATGGATATAAGTTTAAGCGTATTGATCTTCCGGGTTCACCCATCATAGATGCGGATGTAGATAATGTTACCGATACCTCAAGGGGTACCACAATCAGTCAGAATGGGGCAAGCGTAAACACTGTTGAGCATGTATTGGCCAGTTTGGTAGGTACCGAAGTTGATAACGTGATTATTGAGCTTGATGGGCCTGAAATCCCAATTATGGATGGAAGCTCGATCATGTTTGTAGAAGCTCTTGAAAAAGCTGGATTTGTTGATCAGGAAGCTGATCGTGAATACTATAGTATACCTCATAATATTCATTACTCCGAGCCCGATCGTAAGGTTGAGATGGTGGCTATGCCATTGGATGATTATAGATTTACGTGTATGATCGACTACAATTCACCGATATTGGGGAGTCAGCATGCAGCAATCACAACGCTGTCAGAGTTCAAGAAAGAAATCGCATCCTGTCGTACATTTTGTTTTCTACATGAGTTGGAAATGCTTTTAAAGCATAATCTGATCAAAGGAGGAGATTTGAATAATGCAATTGTAGTGGTTGATAAGCAGGTTAGTAGGGAAGAGTTAAAAAACCTGGCCAAACTATTTAACCGTGATGATATTGATGTGGCTAAAGAGGGTATTTTAAATAATATTGAGCTTCGACATCAAAATGAGCCTGCCCGTCATAAACTGTTAGATATGATTGGCGACCTGGCCCTTATTGGAGTTCCATTGAAAGGACATATCATGGCTGCAAGACCTGGGCATGCTGCGAATGTGGCATTTGCCAGAAAAATTAAGGCACAGATAAAAAAGGAAAAACCCAAAAAGCATTTACAGATCTATAACCCCAATTCAACACCATTATACGATGTTGTGCAGATCATGAACATTTTGCCGCACAGACAACCGTTTTTGTTTATTGATAAAATTCTTGAGCTTTCAAAAACGCATGTGGTAGGTGTGAAAAATGTAACAATGAACGAAGAGTTTTTCAAGGGCCATTTCCCAGGTTTTCCTGTATTCCCGGGTGTAATTCAGATTGAGGCTATGGCACAAACTGGAGGAATTTTAGTCTTGAGTACTGTTCCAGATCCCCGAAATTATCTAACTTATTTTTTAAAGATTGATAAAGTAAGATTCCGGGCACAGGTTTTACCGGGCGACACCATAATTTTCCGCTGTGATTTGATGGAGCCTATCCGGAGAGGCATTTGCCAGATGAAAGGTGTAGGTATGGTCGGAGAGAAAGTTGTTGTTGAAGCAGAGATGATGGCACAAATAATCAGAATTAAAGAAAGCGAAGCAAGCGTATGATCCAACCATTAGCGTATATCCATCCCCAGGCAAAAATTGCCGAAAACGTAGTAATCGAACCATTTGTAACTATTTACGGTGACGTTGTCATTGGCGAGGGTACTTGGATTGGATCGAATGTAACTGTAATGGACGGAGCCCGTATCGGCAAAAATTGCCGTATTTTTCCTGGTGCAGTTGTTTCGGCACCACCACAGGACATGAAATATAAAGGCGAAGCTTCAACGGTTACTGTTGGTGATAATACAATCATCCGCGAATGTGTAACCTTAAATCGCGGAACCGCCCTTGATAAAAATACAACCACTATTGGCTCCAACTGTTTGCTTATGGCTTATGTTCACGTTGCTCATGATTGTGTTATTGGAAATAATGTAATTATCGCTAACTCAGTGCAATTAGCAGGCCATATTGAAGTTCAGGATTTTGCCTTTATTGGAGGCGCTTCTGCAGTTCATCAGTTTGTATCAATAGGCGCCCATTCGATTATTTCGGGAGGTTCATTGGTTCGAAAGGATGTACCACCTTATACCAAAGCAGGTCGTGAACCATTATCATATGTGGGAATAAACTCTGTTGGATTACGACGCAGAGGGTTTTCTTCAGAGCAGATCAATGAAATACAGGGTATTTACCGGACCATCTTTCTTAAAAAATTAAATATTAGCAGGGCTCTTGATATTATTGAAACTGAACGTGAACCAACAGAGATCCGTGATGAAATCCTTGATTTTATCCGCAATTCTAACAGGGGTGTTATGAAAGGCTTTGGTAATTCTTAATATCTTAATTCTTTGAATTTATATCCAATATGAAAATTATCCTGGAGCAGATTGGACGTCGATTTAACCGCGAATGGATTTTCAGGAACATAAATTATGAATTTGAAAGCGGAAGCTCTTATGCTATTCTTGGTACCAATGGTGCTGGAAAATCAACTTTATTGCAAGTTATTTCAGGAAGCCTAAGTAGTTCTGAGGGAAAGATCAGCTATTTGCATGGTGATATAAATATCGATCAGGAAAAGATCTTTATCCAACAGAGCATGGTTGCACCTTATCTTGAACTGATTGAAGAGTTTACACTTACAGAATTGATCGACTTTCATTTCCGTTTTAAGAAATACCGTCAGGGTTTAAACAGACAGGGTGTTATTGAGCTCCTTGGTTTGAAGAATGCAGAATTCAAGGCCATAAAATATTTTTCTTCGGGTATGAAACAAAGAGTTAAGCTTGCATTAGCTTTTTGTTCGGATACCGCTATGTTATTGTTGGATGAGCCAGCCTCCAATCTGGATCAGCAGGGTCTTGATTGGTACCTTTCTTTGGCTTCAACCTTTTCTTTAGATCGTTTGCTCATTATTTGTTCAAATCAGGAGCAGGAATATAGTTTTTGTAGCCATAATTTAAACATAGCAGATTATAAATAGGGTTCACAAACCGTAAATCTGCTGACCCCGCATCGACTGTTTTCTTTGGAAATTTAATAAAATGCAAGTATCTTTGCAGCTCGAAATAATCCAATATTATCATGGCAAAAGCGTCAGAAATTAAATCAGGAAATATTTTACGTTACAACGGCGAATTAGTGACTGTAGAAGAAATTATTCACCGTACACCCGGTAAGGGTGGCGCTTTTTACATAGGTAAACTTCGTAATATACGTAGCGGAAAAATAGTTGAAGCAAGATTAGGTACTGATGAGCAGGTAGAAATTTGCCGCGTTGAAACAAGTGATTACCAATATCTTTATGAAGAAGGTGATTATTTCGTGATCATGGATAATACAAGCTTCGAGCAATTTAGTGTAGAAAAAAGTCTTTTTGGTTCTGCAGCAAGATTCTTGAAAGAAGGAATGAATGTGATTGTTTCATTTGAAAGTGAAGAGCCAATCATGGCACAGGCACCATCAAATGTTGAATTGGAAATAACCTATACCGAGCCTGCTGTTAAAGGTGATACCTCAACAAATGCATTGAAGAGTGCTACAGTTGAAACCGGCATTGAGATTCGTGTCCCTCTTTTTGTAAATCAGGGAGATAGAGTAAGAGTAGACACTCGTACAGGCGATTATATCGAAAGAGTTAAATAGTTTAGTTTAGGTTGATATGACGGTCTTTTCATAGGTGAGGAGGCCGTTTATTTTTTACAAGATTTTTAGGTTGATTTTTTAATTCTAAATTATTCTTTGAAATTTCTACTTCGAAGCTTTTTTTCCTGTTTATCATATTGTTTTTTACATTCGTAGTGTGGATAAAGTTACTCTACGAAAACAATATTTAGATAAACGGCTGAGTATCTCCCAGTCGCGGTTTTTGATGCTCACAGATGATCTGATGAATCAGATTAAACGTATCGATTGGTCTGAGTTCAGGACGGTTCATATTTTTATGCCCATCAAAAAGAATAATGAAGTAGACACCTTTTCTATTTTGAATTATTTTAAGCATGCTGAGCCACAATTACAACTAGTAATTCCAAGAACAAATTTTGAAAATTTTGAAATGGAGAACGTGCTCTATGATCATGAATATACCTTACTTAGAAGGAATAAATATGATATCCTCGAACCAATTCATGGTAAAATTATCTCCAATGATCAGATCGATCTAGTTTTTATTCCTTTACTAGCCTTTGATAAACAGGGTAACCGAGCGGGTTATGGTAAAGGTTTTTACGACCGTTTTCTTAGAAATTGCCGCCCCGATGTTAAAAAAATGGGAATTTCTTTCTTTGATCCAGTTGATGAGATCAGCGATTTGAATGAATTTGACATCAAACTTGATTCATGTATTTGTCCGGATAAGATCTGGGAGTTTTGATTACAGATCTAGTTCCAGCAACACCGGGCAATGGTCTGAATGTCTGGCTTCAGGTAATATTGCAGCACGTTTAAGTTTATCAAGTAATCCTTCAGAAACCATATTATAATCGATTCGCCATCCCAGATTCTTATTTCTGGCATTTGCTCTAAAACTCCACCAGGTATAATGATGTGGCTCAGTGTTAAAATGCCGGAATGAGTCGATATAACCGCTTTTCATAAAATTTTCCATCCACTCGCGTTCTTCGGGAAGGAAGCCTGAAGAATTAACATTTGATTTTGGATTATGTATGTCGATAGGTTTATGGCAAATATTATAATCTCCTGAAATCACTAGATTGGGGTACTCAAGCTTTAATTTATCTGAATAGTCCTGAAAATCTTCTAAAAACCGGTATTTGAAATCTTGTCTATCTTCACCACTGGATCCTGAAGGGAAATAGGTGCTCATAACTGATACGTCATCAAAATCAGCTCTGATTATTCGCCCTTCGCGGTCATAATCATTCATTCCTGAAACATACTCAACATGGTTAGGGCTTATTTTAGTAAAAATAGCCGTACCACTGTATCCCTTTTTCTCTGCCGGGTTCCAGTAATGTTCATATCCTAGTTGTTCAAGTAAAATCAGGTCTGTGATTTGGTCGGGCGTAGCTTTGATCTCTTGTAAACATATCACATCTGGGTTTGCGGCTTTTAACCATTCCAGCCAGTTTTTGCTTAATGCTGATCTTATTCCATTTACATTATAGGTTATTATTTTCATAGCATATTGTTTTTTAAGCCCAGTTTCTTTTCCAGTTTTCGTGCTTCCCCCTTTTTGAGAACACTAACTTGCATGGATACATCTTTTAGCGGACGATCTGAAGGTGATTTTTTTACATCTGCAATAGTATCTACCATTTCTATTCCTTTGACCACTTCGCCATAAACAGTATAGTTTTGATCCAGGTGTGGTGTACCGCCATGCTCTTTATAAACTTTGCGCTGCGATTCAGGTATTACTCTGTTTTCCATTCTTTTTTTTCTAATATCATCCAGCGTTTCATCAGTCCATTTTTTACCCTGAACAATATAGAACTGGCTGGAACTTGATGCTTTAGCCTCATTATTGTCGCGAGCGGCAGCTAAAACTCCTTTTTTGTGAAATAGGCTATCTCTGAATTCGGCATCTATCCGATACCCCAGATCGCCTTCACCCAATTGCTGACCTTGCTTTGCAGTTTTTGAATTTGGATCTCCACCCTGAATCATGAATTCCTGTATCACTCTGTGAAAAAGCGTGCCATTATAAAATCCTTCTTTGGCAAGTTTTAAAAAATTGTCATGGTGTTTTGGAGTTTGGTTGTATAACATGATGATACATTCTCCCTTATTAGTTTTT
>CAMDQV010000003.1 GCA_945906015.1 Pedobacter schmidteae
AATTCGCAGGTTGAAGATTACGGCCATATTCATCTTAAATATCCTAATCAGGTTAATGTTTTTATTACGACCAGTTTACTAGTTGCAGACCCGCTGCCTGGAATAATAATTAATGGAACAAAGGGTTCATTTGTTAAAGCATTCTGTGATAACCAAGAAGATCAGTTAATTGCTGGTATGAAGCCCGGAGACGCCGGTTTTGGTGAAGAAGCAGCAGGAAAGGAAGGTAGACTTACACTCATGAATGATCAGGGAGTGAAAACTGTAGAGATCGTGCCATCCATTACGGGGAAATATCTCGACCTTTTTGAAGCGGTAGTTCAGACCATCAGAAATGGGAAAGAATTTCCTGTTAAAGAATTCGAGATTTTGGCACAGATTGAGATTCTGGAGAGTAAAGCAGCTTTTTAGGCTTTATTCTAACATCCAACTAAATTTTTTTCAAAAATTTCTCGGGGGCATATTGAGGTTTGAAACAATTTAACATTCTCTCCGCATAGTAAATTGTTACAGCTCTTTATTTTATGAATTAGGTAATGATTATGCTTTTGTCTAATTTTGATTTGAATTTATTATGAAACGAATTAGAAAAACATTTAGCTTTTACCTATCAGTATTCCTACTGCTGGGTTTCTCGGCTGTTTTTCTACCATTAGATATTTTTCACAATCACGCTCCAATTCCTCAATCATCTGGTACTGAAAAGCTAAATTCAACTACTTCCCATGAGCTAAACGTACAGAACAATACTGATTATTGCTGGGTTTGTGCGGTACATTTTGATAAAACCTTTACTAAATCTTCTTTTGTCGAAAAAATAAGGCTTTCGCCTGTTATGTCTGTGTTTCTTAATAATGAAGTCACAGGATATGTTGTTGAATTACTTCTCTCTAGTTTAAGGGGACCCCCTTCAGAATAATTTTTTATTTCTTTTATGGTGGTGCTATGCTTATGCGTGGTGCATCTATTTAATTTATTTAATTATTCTAAAATCATAGAAATGAAATTTATTATTCTATATCTATTTTTGCTCGTATCATTCTCTAGCGCATCTGCTAAACTTGTTTCTCTTGAAGGTAGGGTTATTGATGGTCAAACCAAAGAGCCATTACCTGGCGCCCTAGTAACCATTCCCGATTTAAAAATTTCTGTCGTAACCACTAATTCAGGACAGTTTGAATTTAAAAATATCCCTGAAAAGGGAAAATTCCTTGTTGAAATAAGATATATTGGTTATCGAACGCTCATTCAAACCATTGATCTTTCGTTGCAATTACCCCTTGAATTTGACTTGTTTCCGAGTATTATTGAAGCAAAAGAGGTAGTTATTACCGGTACAGCTTTCAGTTCTGACAATCGAAAGAATAGCACAGCAGTATCATCGGTAAGCAAAGATCAATTGATCAATCGCCCATCAGGCAATCTGATTGATGCGATCGCTAAAATTCCTGGTGTTTCTCAGGTTACTACCGGTGGTGGTATTTCTAAACCAGTGATTCGTGGATTGAGTTATAACCGGGTGGTAACTTTGGTTGACGGGGCTAAACAGGAAGGACAACAATGGGGTGATGAACACGGAATTGAAGTTGATCAGTACAGTGCAGAGCGTGTTGAAGTATTACGGGGAGCAGCCAGT
The DNA here is from genome assembly GCA_945906015.1 of Pedobacter schmidteae. Taxonomy (GTDB): domain Bacteria; phylum Bacteroidota; class Bacteroidia; order Sphingobacteriales; family Sphingobacteriaceae; genus Daejeonella; species Daejeonella schmidteae_A. The sequence goes on from CAMDQV010000003.1 coordinate 1,637, forward strand.
TTATTATATGGATCAGATGCCCTTGGTGGAGTGATCAATGTGCTTGAGCCATTGCCATCTCCTGAAGGACAAATAAGAGGAGAGTTATTAAGCAGCTATCAGTCAAATAATGGTCTTAGCGGAAGCTCTGCAATGCTACAAGGAAATAGCAATGGATTTATCTGGCGTGCAAGAGGCTCATTGAAAAGTGCTTACAGTTATAATGCTCCTGGAGGTAGAATTGCCAATACTGGATTTAATGAAACCAATTTTAGCGGCCAAATGGGATTGAATAAGAAATGGGGATATGCGCATTTGAATCTTTCAAGCTTTAAGAATACTATCGGGCTTCCTGATTTTTCTAGAAATGCTGATGGTAAATTTGAGGACGAAAATGGAGTAGTGTTAACTGATAAACAATTAACGAATCGTACCTTATTTCTTCCTTTTCAGGATATAAGGCATTATAAAGTTGCAATGAATAGTCATGTTTTGCTCGGTAGTGGAAGATTGCGCAGCATCCTGGCTTATCAGAATAACCAAAGAAGAGAACTGGAAGATGATCGTATAAGCCCTTCCCTTTTTTTTGATCTAAAGACCTATAGTTCTGATTTTAAATACTATTTCATGGAGAGTAATAGCTGGGAGCCTGTAATTGGTCTTTCTGGAACCTTACAAAATAATAAGAACAGAGCTGCAGAACTTCTTATTCCTGATTATAATTCAAATGAAGTAGGTGTTTTTGCCTATGCAAAAAAAACATGGCATAGTACCACGTTTAACTTGGGTGCACGCTTTGATTATCGTAGTATAACAGGCCAGCAAATGTCTGAAGATGGAAATCCTAAATTCAATAATTTCACTAACAATTTTTCAAATGTTAGCGGAGCCCTTGGTTTTACTAAAGAGTTTAATGATCAATTCAACTTCAAGGCTAATCTTGGGTCAGCTTTTCGCTCTCCGAATATTGCTGAATTAAGCTCAGATGGTGTTCATGAGGGAACATTCAGATACGAGGTTGGAAACAATAATCTGAAGCCGGAGAATAGTTATTATGGTGATTTTGCTTTTGAGTTTAACACTAATTTGGTGAGTGCCAGCCTTGGGGCCTTTAATAATCAACTTACTAATTATATCTACAATCGTCAAATCAGTAACGAAACCATATTTGTGGATACAGAAATATTTCCTGTTTATCGTTTTGTGCAAGATAATGCAAACTTATCAGGTGTTGAAGCAAGCTTAACGCTTCATCCGGCTGAGCTGATCCACTTTGAAAATAGTTTTTCGTATACCCGCGGAGTAAACCGGGCCACCGATAAGGCCTTACCTTTTATTCCTGCCGCAGTTTTAAGGAATGAGCTCAGGCTAGAGCCAGAATTTAAAGGAGGCATCAAGAGCACCTATTTTTCTGTGGCCCTTGATCATGTTTTCAAACAAAGCAGAGTGGATAATTTTGAAACCCCAACAGGTGCTTATACATTGGTCAATCTGGCAATGGGAACAACCTTCATGTTTAAAAAACAGCCATTAAGACTTAATATTTCAGTAAATAATTTATTTGATAATGCTTACTATGACCATCTAAGCAGGTTTAAACCTGGTCGTTTAGATGAGGGTGATCAGACTGCAGGATATTATAATCAGGGACGAAACCTATCTGTTGGTCTTTATTTACCCTTTGTTTTTAAATAGATTTCTAGCTTGTTTCCATGATTTAATCATTGGAATAGTTAAAATAATTTCACATCTTTATTAGGCTTTTTAACTATAAAAACATGAAAAACATAAAATTTTTGCTGCTGAACTTATTGCTCGTTTGCGGGATCTCTGTTCAGAGTCAAACTAACCTGGTAAAAGATTCAGGAAATCAGTTTTTGGCCTTTGCCTCTGCAGAACAAATGTCTGATCAATCAGATTTATTGCGTGACAATAAATTGGGGATTAATACTAATATCCCAGAGTTACTCAGAAGACCTGAAAATAACGAGGTCCGCATTGAGCGTTATAAAACCATTGTTCTTAGGGATGGTGTAAAGATATATGCAGACGTTTATTTGCCCGCAAAGCCGGGAAAATATCCAACCATTGTGGTTCGTACCTGTTATGGTGTACAGCGTGATGGTGGCCATCAAGACAAGATCAGGTTTGCACAGCAGGGGTACGCCGTTGTATTTGCTGATATCAGAGGCCGCTATGAAAGCGAAGGCCAATGGGATCCATTCCGCGACGAATCAAAAGATGGTTACGATGTGATTGAGTGGGCAGCTGCACAATCGTTTTCAAACGGAAAAATAGCTACTCAGGGTGGCAGTTATTTAGGTCATAATCAATGGGCTGCCATGAGTGCTACACCTCCGCATTTGGTTGCAGCTTTTCCTGGTGTAGCTTCTACAAATATTTATGCTAACTGGTTAACCATGGGCGGGGCATTTCGCTTAAGTTTTAATTTTGGCTGGGGTGTGGTTCGCATGCCAAACCGAATCATGCTTCCTCAATATTGGCATACTGAAGCGTATACTCCTGAAGAGCTGAAATATGAAAATATTCTTTGGCATCTTCCATTAAAGGATGGCGACTTAAAGGCTTCAGGTTATGCGGTAAAACATTACCGCGATTGGATCAATCACGAGAGCTATGATGATTATTGGAAATCGATTAGCGATGAAGAAAATTTTTCAAAGATGAATGTTCCTGCTCATACGTATGGTGGCTGGTTCGACATTTTTTTAATGGGAACGATAAACGGTTATATAGGAATGAAAAACAAAGCTGCAACACCTGCAGCCCGTGCTGCTGCGCGAATGATCATTGGTCCATGGGGTCATGGTCCATCTCAGGCATTTGGTACGGTTGATTTTGGTGCTTCTGCAAACATGAAAATGTTTGAAAGAGAGCTTCAATTTTATGATTTCCATCTGAAAGGGATCAAGAATGGTTTAGACCTTGAAGATCCAGTTCAATTGTTTTACATGGGTATTAACAAATGGCGGAGTGAAAAGGATTATCCCATCCCTGGAACCGTTTATAAAAATCTTTACTTGAGTAGCGGCGGCAATGCCAATTCTTCTCGAGGTAATGGAACATTAAGTTTTGAAGCTCCAAAATCTGCAGCAGCAGACAAGTATACCTATGACCCGAAAATGCCGGTTATGACCTTGGGTGGAAATAATTGCTGTGGTACTCCAACTCTGCCAGGACCTTATGATCAAAGGCCACTTGAGCGCAAACAGGATGTATTGGTATACACATCTGAATTCCTAAAAACACCTATTACCATTGCAGGACCTGTAAAAATGAAATTATTTGCCGCAACCGATGGTCCTGATACAGATTGGATGATCAAATTGGTAGACGTTTCGCCTGATGGTGCAGCAATGCCTATCTCAGAAGGTATTTTAAGAGCTAGATTTCGTGAAGGTTTGGATAAGATCAAATTGTTGACACCAAATCAGGTGTATGAATATGATATCGAATTAACAGGAACTGCTAATGTATTTAAGCCAGGGCATCGCATTCGTATTGATATTACATCAAGTAATTTCCCGCAGTTTGACCGAAATCCAAATACCGGAGATCCTTTTGGTAGCAGTGACCGGGTTCGGATAGCACAACAAACTATACATCATGGTGGAGTGCGCTTGAGTAGTATTATTCTTCCTACGGTTCGTCCTTTGGATGAAAAATAATTAACAAAGAGCTTTTTCATAAAAAAACCAGACAGGTATTGTCTGGTTTTTTTATGTCTGTTAATATTCTATTATTAAGAACAAACAAGCTCGCCTACTTTTTAAAGGGGATGTAATTGAAGCTGGCATTGACAGCTATCTTTTCTGCTATCTTTTTAAAAACAAGTTTAGGAATATCGATTTTATGATCAATCAGCATTACATCAAATGCTGTTTCAAGTACTAATGTACTTTCAGCAACAGTTATTTTTCCGCTAAACTTCCTCTCCTGATCAACCCCATGAATAGTCAATATCCCGCTAGCATTCACAGAATAAACTCCAGGTTTGCCTAAATCCAGAACTTCAATAATTTTTCCTTTAAATGTGGCATATGGAAATTTCTCGCTTTCTAGGTAGTTTTCATTAAAATGCTCCTGCATCAGCTTGTTTTTAAATTGAAAGGATGATACCGGAATGCGAACTACGAGCTCACGGTTTGATAGATTAATGATTGAATTGGCACGTGTATTTTTTGCATCAATATCCTGAAGCGGAGTTTTAGAGAAAAAGCTAACGTCACTTTTATTGCTACTGTAAAGTTTGTTTTGTGCAGAAGCAAAATTGAAAGTCAGAATAAAGGCTACTAGTATCAAATATTGCTTCATGGATTAACCTTCTTTTTTTTCTCAAATGAGAAAGTTCTTGAAATATTAAATCCGAAGTGAATATCTCCGCTTCCCCAGCTACCATCGGTTTCAGTTATAAATTGTCTTTCAGTCATGCCGAATGAATTGGTAAAGAGCAATTGAAAAACATGTCCGCCGGTTTCAAGATCAAAACTGAAAGCTAAATTGTTTTTATAATTATCATTAATCTGATTAGGAAAAACATAGTTGTATTCACCATTGATTGATGTACGTTTAGTCAATTTCATTCTACCACCTATTCCAGAGGCAAGAACTGTCCTATTGTCAGTAAATATATCCGCTCTATTTCTATGAATTAAAGTAGGACTTATCTGTAATGAGAATGCCTCGCTAAACTTTCTGGCAATGAGGATTTGAGCTGTATAACTACTTCTGTCAAATGCTGAAAGTTGCGGAACGGTTTTTTGTGTGCGAATGGCATGTCCACCAAATAAAGTAACTGAAACGGGTGTATTTATGGAACCTGTGCTTTGCCTGATCAGTTTATATTTGGTGAAATAGTCAAATGCTTTCTGAAAAGAACTCCTTCCCATTCCTATCATGAACCGGTCATTGATTCCATATTCTAAGCCTAAACGATTTGTTGCAGCATCGAGTCCAAAAAAATCTTCAAATCCTCTATTTAAGCGATCAAAACGGTGAGAAATAATAAAATCTAAATTATTCTTACCAACAGTTTCAACAGAATGTCCGTTAATAATTCGTCTTGCCTTGAATGTAGCTGTCCTGACAAAAACTTCATTACTATCTGAAACAAGTTTCATTAGGTCTTCCTGTGAAAATGCAGAAAATGGAATCAATAGATAGAATAGCAAGAAAATCTTTTTCATAATACGTACAATTTTCTTAAGATCAGGCTTCAAATACTCTCAACGAGCTTCCAGATAATGTAGTACTATATTTTTTTAAATTAGAGGAGGCAGGACCTTTAGTTTTCGTTCCATTTGAATCGAAAACTGATCCATGCGCGGCATCAGTAAGGGAACAAGGGAAAGTGTTATCTGCCGAATTATAAATTACCGGATTGCCCTGGTGTGTACAAGAACTAGAAAGGGCGATATAATTTGACCCGTTTTTTGCAATAATAATATTATTCATGATTGTCCAGCCCTTGGTACTGATATCAGTATTGCTACTTACATTTAATGTAAAATCAACTTTTGAACCTATTGCCGGACTTGTTGGATTGCTGGTTGTTGGTGTTGCTGAGTCACTTTTACCGCATGCTCCAAGGCATGATGTGATTACTAGTGAGCCTGCACCTAAACCTAAGGCAGCGAGAAAATCTTTGCGTTCCATAATAAATTAGTTTTAATTGTAGTAATTGTGTTAATTTCAACTAGAATGTTTTTTCTTATTATACGTGATTAAAGTGTCAGTGGTTTGTCTGCACTCAAAATTATATCAATTTATTTAATTCAAATATCTATTATGAAAAAAATATGTGTTTTCCTTTTGTTTTTTATCTCAATGGCTGCATCTGCACAGCAAAAGCAATCCTTGTCAATTACACTTGAAAATGTAGAATATCCCTATCCACTAAATTTTATTTCGATGAGTATCGAAGGACAGGATGTTCGAATGGCCTATATGGATATAAAACCTGCAAATTTTAACGGTAAATGCCTGATGCTTTTTCACGGTAAAAATTTTGGAGGTTATTACTGGACTAATATGATTAAATTTTTCAGTGAAAAGGGCTACCGAGTACTTGTTCCTGATCAAATTGGTTTTGGAAAATCATCGAAGCCATTTATTAATTATAGCTTTCATAGGCTTGCAGCAATGAACAGACAATTAATGGATACTCTGAAAATTGAGCAGGCGATTGTAATGGGGCATTCGATGGGAGGGATGCTTGCCAGCCGTTTTTCCTTATTATATCCAGAGAGGACTGTTCAGCTAATTCTCGAAAATCCCATTGGTTTGGAGGATTACCGAACGTTTGTGCCCTATGCCAGCACCGAGACGATGTATCAGGCTGAGTTAAAAACTACACCAGAAAGTATCAAAAAATATTATCAGAGTTCTTATTTTGTAAAATGGAAGCCTGAATATGATGATCTGGTTCGAATTGCCTCGGGAGTAAGCGGAAGTTCGGAGTTTCCAAGATATGCTAAAGTTGCAGCGCTTACTTCCCAAATGATTTTTGAACAGCCTGTTATTTATGAATTGCCTCTGCTTAAGGTCCCTGTACTCTTGCTTATTGGCACTCAAGACAAAACGATTGTTGGAAAAGCCAGATTAAGCCCTGAAGACCAAAAAAAGTTTGGACGATATGATCAGCTGGGTAAGCAAACGGCAGCAAGGATACCTGGTTCGCGACTTGTTGAATTTGAAAATTCCGGTCATATTCCACATCTTGAGATTCCTGAAGAGTTTTTCAGGGCTTTGGAGGGAAATATTAAATAAGTTGATTAATACAGTTTTGGGATATTCCAGAGGTAAAAAACTTTATTGGACTTAAGCTAATAATAAAGAGGCAATCTCTTCTGAAGTCAATTTTTGTTGCTCTCCGCTTTTCATATTTTTTAGTGATAAGAGTCCTGTTTCCATTTCATCACTTCCTATAAGTATTACGAATGGTATATTTTTATCGTCAGCATAGGTCATTTGTTTCTTAAGCTTTGCTGATGATGGATAAATCTCTGCACTTATTCCTTTTTCTCTTAAAGTTTGCAGTAATGGAAGTGCATATTTTTCTGCCTTTTCATCGAAATTACTGATCAGAACCTTGGTGCTTTCGGATGCGCTCTGAGGAAAGAGTTTTAGCTCCTCAAGCACATCATAAATACGGTCGGCTCCAAATGATATGCCTACACCGGTTAAATCGCTCAGGCCAAACATTCCGGTAAGGTCGTCGTAGCGGCCTCCTCCTCCAATGCTACCCATGGCTACTTCATTGGTTTTAACCTCAAAAATAGCACCTGTATAATAGTTTAATCCCCGGGCAAGTGTAATATCTAATTCTAAGCTTTTGTTTAGGTTTATTTGCTTATTGCTTGTTAGGAGATTTAAAAAGTCGAAAATTGCTTCTATCTCAGCAATACCTTTCATGCCTGTTTCTGATGAAGAAAGCATTGCACGCAAGCTGTCCAGTTTTTGTTCATTTGAACCTGTAAGCAGTATGATCGGCATTAGTTTTTCAATATCATTTTCATCGAATCCGCGTTCAATAAGCTCAATTTTAACGCCATCAAGACCGATTTTATCAAGTTTATCAATAGCTACGGTCATGTCTACGATTAGTTCAGGTTTACCTATGATCTCGGCTATGCCTGATAATATTTTGCGGTTATTGATCTTGATGGTAAAATCTTTCAGTCCGAGTTTAGTTAATGCTTCATGATATATCAGCACAAATTCTGCTTCATTAATTAAACTTTCAGATCCAACCACATCTGCATCGCATTGATAAAATTCACGGTATCTTCCTTTTTGCGGACGGTCGGCACGCCAAACCGGCTGAATCTGGAATCGTTTGAATGGAAATGAGATCTCATTCCTGTGCATTACTACATAGCGTGCAAATGGAACGGTAAGGTCATACCTTAATGCTTTTTCACTAATTTCAGAAATTAGGAGTTGTGAGTTGCGGCTCTCAAGCTTATCGGTAGGTATATTTGAAAGATAATCTCCAGAATTTAAAACCTTAAAAATAAGTTTATCACCTTCATCGCCATATTTTCCGGTCAGGGTGCTGAGATTTTCCATTGTAGGAGTTTGAATCTCTTGATAGCCATATTTTTTAAATACCGCACTTATGGTATTAAAAATATGATTTCGCTTCACCATTTCGGATGCGGAAAAATCACGGGTACCTTTTGGAATAGATGGTTTGATCACTGCCATAGGTCAAATGTACAAAAACGCTAGAAGCTTAACGATTAGAACCGAATTCCTCTATGATCTCTCGGCATCTTTCTTTGATCATGATATAAACTGGTTCAAACTGACTATCATCATGATAGGGATCAGGTACGATACCGTTCTTTAAAAATAAGCGAACCTTTCCAAAATCTGCATCACTAGTAGCCATAGATATTACATCCGAAAGATTGTTTTGATCCATCACCAGAATATGATCATACTTTTCAAAGTCACTGATATCAAACTGTCTGCATGATTGATTTGTAATATCTACTCCATATTTTTGTGCCACAGCAATTGAGCGTCTGTCGGGTTTTTCACCGATATGCCAATTACCTGTTCCGGCCGAATCGATTTCCCAGTTTAAATTTTTCTCTTTGACTAGGTGTTCCAAAACACCATGAGCAAGCGGCGATCGGCATATATTACCTAAACAAACCATCAAGATCTTCATGGATATTAGCCGTTTAGGATTAATTTATGAAAATACTGTTTAATAATGCGGCAAGATGTATTCCACCTTTTAGTAATTGCTGATTGGCAGTTTCCAGGTTGTCGTATATATATCTGTAGCTGAGTTTATCGCCAGATTTTACCTTTGAATACAGGCCTTCACTTATTTTATAGGAATCAGTGATCCATTGTGCAGGGCCTTCTGACTGAAGAGATTGTAACTTGTATTTGTCAATGAAATTTATGGAGTTGGTATATTCAGTATAACTCAAATCTTGTGATTCAATCAGATCACTATCCCAAACCCGATGTAAGTTTGTGTTTTGACCAAACCAGGTTAATTGTATTTTATTTCCTCCTAGATCTTCAAAGTGGCCGGTATGCATGGGCTGATGCACATCTCCAACCAGATGGATCAGTATTTTGAGGTACATGACTTTTTTATCCTGAGTAAGTGATTTGTTTTTTAGTTCTGAAGTCAGAAAAAGTATCCGGGTATAGGCATCAGTAACTGTATCTCTTTTTAATGCATAATCCAATTGGTCCATGGTTAATCCGGCAGGCAGGTTGATATAATGCCAGTTACCTAAATAATTATATGCAGGCTCTGATTTTATAAAGTCGGCCCAATTGCTGGCCATAGCCATGGATTCTGTGCCAAGAATATTTCTTACTTCGCCTTTTGCTTTTTTACTCAAATAGCGCTCTGCAACCTGTCCAACTACTCGGTGACCAAGCATTCCCCAGGCCATACTCTGAAATGGGATATAGAGCAGCGTTCCAAAAAGGAATAGTTTTTTTAATGACAAAATGTTCATAATCAATTTAATTTAGAGGTTTTTGAACGCAAATTGTTCTTTCTTTTAATGATAGCTTAAGTTGTAGATGCTGTTGTATACTCTCCAAATATAGGCTATCGGTAGTATTTTTTCTGATCACAAATGCCGGAAGATATTGACCGATCCGATAGCATCCTGAGATCTTTTGCTTAAAGTTGGATTTTGTAAAGGTTGCGGTAACAATTAGGGTATCTTGTTTTGTAAGATAAGTTCCTTTGGCATATTCTGTCCACGTTCCATTGTTAAAGCATGAATCAGGATACATATTTACTTTTGCAAAAGTTTGAATAGTAACATATACAGAGTCGCATGAAAAGCGAAACCGATGTTTAGAATACTGCAGTTTTTGATCCTGTAAATCTACACTATCTTCTTCCCAGGTGCCCTGAAGACTTTCTGTTCCTATTCCCTGAAGATTTGGGTTGAATTTACAGGATGTAAAAGCAAGAAGGCTTAAGATTAAGAAGAAAAAATAGGGGTGTTTTGTCATTTTTAGATTTTAAACCTCTCCGGGTATAAATATGGAGAGGTAAATGAATTATTTTAGTCCGCCGATCATATCTTCAGGACGTACCCATTGGTCAAATTGCTCACTGCTCAGTAAACCTAGGTCAAGAGCAGCTTCTCGGAGTGATTTATTTTCTTTCAATGCTTTTTTGGCAATTTTTGCTGCATTCTCATATCCAATGTGTGGATTTAAAGCAGTAACCAGCATCAACGAGTTTTCAAGATGTTTTTTGATACCCTCGTAATTCGGTTCTATACCTGCAGCACAATTATCTGTAAATGAAACACATGCATCACCAATTAATCGTGCAGATTGCAGAAAATTAGCCGCCATTACTGGTTTGAAAACGTTCAGTTCATAATGTCCGTTTGATCCTGCTATGCTTATGGTAACATCATTACCCATAACCTGTGCCGCAACCATAGTTACTGCCTCATTTTGAGTTGGGTTAACTTTTCCGGGCATTATTGAAGATCCTGGTTCATTATCTGGAATGTGGATCTCTCCAATTCCGGAACGCGGGCCTGAAGCAAGAAGACGTATATCATTTGCGATCTTCATCAGCGAAACGGCAATTTGTTTTAAGGCTCCATGGGTTTCTACTATGGCATCGTGTGCTGCAAGAGCTTCAAATTTATTTTCTGCCGTTATAAATGGCAGTCCGGTAAACTTTGCGATATAATCAGCAACTTTAACATCATATCCCTTTGGAGTGTTGATACCCGTACCTACAGCGGTTCCGCCCAATGCCAGTTCAGATAAATGGTCTAAGGTATTTTTAAGTGCTTTTAGTCCATGGTTAAGTTGTGAAACATATCCCGAAAATTCTTGACCTAATGTTAAAGGGGTTGCATCCATTAAGTGAGTACGACCAATTTTAACAACATCCTTAAATTTTTCAACTTTCAACTGAAGCGCATCACGAAGTTTCTCAACTCCCGGAATGGTTACTTCTGATACCATTTTATAAGCCGCAATATGCATAGCTGTTGGATAGGTGTCATTTGATGATTGCGATTTGTTTACATCGTCATTTGGGTGAACAAATGTTGTGCCCTCACCCAGTTTATTGCCTTGCAGAACATGAGAGCGATTAGCGATCACCTCATTTACGTTCATGTTAGATTGCGTACCAGATCCTGTTTGCCAAATTACCAGAGGAAATTCAGAAGCTAGTTTACCTTCAAGAATTTGATCACAAACCTGGGCAATGAGATCGCGTTTCTCAACAGATAAGATTCCACTGTCTGCATTTGTAAATGCCGCTGCTTTTTTAAGGAACGCAAAAGCTTCAATTATTTCATTAGGCATAGATGCCTCGGGTCCTATTTTGAAATTATTTCTTGAACGTTCGGTTTGTGCTCCCCAGTATTTATCTGCAGGCACCTTTACTTCGCCCATGGTATCGTGTTCTACTCTGTAATTCATCGGAATGAAATTAGTTGTTTTGCTACAAATTTAGATTTTTTTACCTAGTGTTACTGTCAAAAATTTAGATTTTACCATCTTTTATTCTAATATATTGTGAAGTGTTTATAACTCTTTTCTTTTGCTGATTGTAATATTTTCTAATTTTCAGTATTAAATTTTATATCAAACATTTTTGATGATCCAATATTTCCGTCACCTACTGATATTTTCGTCTTTTATTGTCCTTATTCAGGGCTGCAATTCCAATTCTATTGAAAAAAGAAAGAAGAGAACGCTTTCTGATGAGCAAGTAGATAGCATAGCTTTAATCTATGACCCCCAAAAAGTAGATAAAAGAATTGATGATTTTATGATGAATCTTCACAGAAGATCTGGTTTTAATGGAAATGTTTTGGTAGCAAAAAAGGGAAAGATCATTTATGAGAAGGCAATTGGCTGGGCAGACCATTTACATCGCGACAGTCTGAAAATAAACTCAGTGTTTGAGCTGGCATCAGTTACCAAAATCTTTACTTCTACAGCGGTAATGATGTTGGTTGAAGATGGAAAGCTCAAATTGAATCAGGATGTTAAAGAATTTTTCCCTGATTTTCCATATGATGGCATTACGGTTAAACTGCTGTTGACTCACCGATCTGGTATGATGAATTATGTGTATTTCGTTGATGATCTTTGGAAGGCTCAAAAGAAAGATGAGCGTCCTGGTATTACTAATCAGGATGTTATGAAGTTGATTTCAGAGCACAAACCTACACCTTATATGAAACCAGATAGAAAATTCCATTATAATAACTCAAATTATATGGTTTTGGGGGCTATTATTGAAAAGGTTAGTGGCCAGAAATTCTCACAATTTATGGCCGAAAATATTTTTAAGCCACTTGGAATGAAGCAAACGGCAGTTTATTCTAAGGCAGAATATACTAAGATCCCGGCAGATGTGGTTGGTCACGACAGAACGTGGCGTCGCTCTGTGGCACAGAATTTTCTGGATGGTCCGGTAGGCGACAAAGGTATCTATAGCACAATACATGATCTTTTTTTGTTTGACAGAGCTATGCGTAAGGGTAGTTTATTAGATGCATCAACTATGGATTCAATCTATGCTCCTCGAAATGAGATGCAGAGAGGCTATTTTAATTATGGTTATGGATGGCGAACCTTTGTTAATGGCAAACATAAAGTAGTATATCATACAGGCTGGTGGCATGGATTTCGACATATTTATCTTAGACAATTAGATAAAGATGTGACCGTTATTTTGTTAAGTAATCTTACCAATGGGAGTCTGCTAAAGCTGGATGAGCTTTTTAATGCAGCGGGTATGCCGGTTGTAAGAAGAAGTGCGTATTCTGGAAGTGGACAGAATTCAGTTTCGGATGACGATTAATAAAGTACTATTTTCAGAATTTACGTATCAATAAAACCCTTTAAATTCAAGCATAAAATTAATGTGCTTCTAGCCAGTTACTGCCTTCGCCAACTTCTACTAGAATGGGTACTTTCATGTCAATTGCATTTTTCATGCGGCTTTCAATGATCTTTTTCATGATCTCAATTTCTGCTTTAGGCACATCGAATACTAATTCGTCATGTACCTGCATGGTCATTTTAGAATTCAGCTTTTGGTCAATTATATCCTGATGAATTCGGATCATAGCGATTTTGATCATATCTGCAGCAGAGCCCTGTATCGGGGCATTTATCGCATTGCGCTCTGCAAAGCCGCGTACCGTTTGGTTAGCTGAATTAATATCTCTTAGGTAGCGTCTTCTGCCCATGATTGTTTCCACATATCCATTTTCTCTGGCAAAATTCATGGTATCGTTCATGTATTTCTTAATTCCGGGATAGGTATTGAAATAGTTTTCAATTATTTCACCTGCCTCTTTTCTTGGGATACCCAGATTTTGAGAAAGTCCAAATGCGGATTGCCCATAAATAATTCCAAAGTTTACAGCTTTTGCATTTCTTCTTTGGGTAGAGCTTACCTCTTCTAGGCTAATTCCATAAACCTTTGCTGCCGTGGCGGTATGAATATCATGGCCCTGAACAAAGGCTTCCATCATGTTTTCATCCTTGCTGATCTCTGCAATTATCCTCAGTTCAATCTGGGAATAATCGGCCGAAAGCAGAACATGATCTTTATCTCTAGGGATAAAAGCTTTCCGCACTTCCTTACCCCGCTCGGTACGCACTGGAATATTTTGTAGGTTGGGGTTATTTGAGCTTAATCTTCCGGTGGCTGCAACAGCCTGATTGTAGGAAGTATGAATTCGACCTGTTTTTTTATTGATCATTTGTGGCAATGCATCAACATAGGTTGATTTGAGCTTTTGGAGCTGCCTGAAATCAAGAATGTCTGCAACAATATCGCTTTTGTTTGCTAGTTTTGTAAGTACATCTTCGCCGGTTTGGTACTGCCCTGTTTTTGTTTTTTTTGCCTGAGGGTCTAGCATAAGTTTATCAAAAAGTACTTCTCCCAATTGTTTTGGGGATGCGATATTGAATTTTACGCCAGCCTTTTCATATATAGTTTTTTCGAGCTGTCTTAAATCTGTTTCAAGAATTTTAGAAATCTCTACGAGGGCATTCTGATCTATTTTTACTCCTTCACGCTCAATGTCAGCGAGGACATAAACCAGCGGATTTTCAATTTCAACCGCTAATTTCCATGCATTTACAGATTTAAGAATAGGTTCGAAGGTATTTTTTAACTGAAGGGTAATGTCGGCATCTTCGGCTGCATACTCCTTTAGCAGTTCAACATCAATATCCCGCATACTTCCCTGATTTTTGCCTTTTTGTCCAATCAGACTAGTGATACTAACCGGGCTGTATTGAAGATAGTTTTCGGCAAGCAGATCCATGTTATGACGCGAATCCGGATCGATCAGGTAATGCGCCAGCATGGTATCAAACAGTTCACCTTTAACATGAATACCATACCAGTTAAGTACAAGAATGTCATATTTCAGATTTTGCCCGATCTTGCTTATTTGAGGGTTTTCAAGTACAAACCTAAATTCATTTAAGGTATTTTGACAATCAGTTTGATCAGTTGATAATGGAATATACCATCCTTGCCCAGGTTTGATACTGAATGACAGGCCAACCAGCTCACAATTGTTGGCATCTAGACCGGTTGTTTCAGTGTCAAAACAGAAAGATTTTTGAGTGGCTAATAAAGTGATGAGGGATGCTCTTTTTTCAAAGGTATCAGCCAGTTCATAGTGATGAGCGGTATTGTGAATATTTTTAAAAACTACTGGAGCATCGGTATGGTTTGAATCGTTTCTGTCATTTTCAATAGTGCCATCCTGCAAATTATTACTCCCGAACAGATCCATTTGACCATTTTTTGTTGAGCTAGGCTTCACTTCAGTAACATTGAAGTCTTCACCAAATACTCGCCGACCAAGCGTGCGAAACTCCAGTTCAGCAAAAAGAGCCTCCAATACTTCACGATTAGGTTGATCAACATGTAATGCATCAACATCCAAATCAACTGGAGCATTGAGCAGAATTGTTGCCAGTTTTTTAGAAACCAGACCCTGTTCTGCAAAATTTTCAACGTTCTCTTTTAATTTACCTTTAAGTTCATGACTATTTTTAATGATATTCTCTATTGAGCCATATTGTTTGATTAGCAGTTTTGCTGTTTTTTCACCAATTCCAGGTATTCCTGGGATATTATCGACAGCGTCTCCCCATAGCCCAAGAATATCAATTACTTGATCAACATGATCGATTTCCCATTTTTCAAGGATCTCTTTTACGCCCAGAATCTCCATCCCATTACCCATTCTTGCAGGCTTATAAATGAAAATATTTTCTGAAACTAGCTGACCAAAATCCTTATCGGGAGTCATACAGTAAACAGTAAAGCCCTCTTTTTCGGCCTTTTTGGCTAATGTTCCAATCAGATCATCGGCTTCATATCCATCACAAAAAATTACAGGGATATTAAAACCTTCAATTAATCTGACGATGTAAGGAATGGCTGCCGATAGATCTTCTGGCATTGCCTCGCGGTGTGCTTTATAGGCAGCAAAATCGGCGTGACGCTCTGTTGGAGCTGAAGTGTCAAATACCACGGCCATATGACTTGGATTTTCCTTTTTCAAAACTTCCAGAAGGGTGTTTGTGAATCCCATGATGGCCGATGTGTTCAAGCCACCAGAAGTGAATCTGGGATTTTTGCTAAGGGCAAAATGAGCCCGGTATATTAATGCAAATGCATCTAAGAGAAATAGTTTTTTCATTTGAATAGTAATCTTTTTGAGGTAAAATACCTCTAATTTTTATCTGGCTATGCAGCCTTCGATATGGTCATTTATCATTCCTGTTGCTTGCATATAAGCATAGCAGATGGTTGTGCCAAAAAACTTGAACCCTCTTTTTTTCATATCTAAACTTATACGGTCTGAAAGCTCAGTTCTTGCCGGAGCATTCTTATGATCTTTCCAGGTATTTATTATTGGTTTTTTATCTGGTAAAAACTCCCAGATATACTTTGAAAATGATCCAAATTTTTGCTGAATTTCCATAAATAATCTGGCATTGCTAATACTAGAATTTATCTTCAGCCTGTTTCTAATTATACCTTGATCCATTAATAATCGTTCAACATCTTGTTCTGTAAATTCTGCTACTTTTTGAACATTGAAATTTGCGAACGCTTTTCGGTAATTTTCACGTTTTCTTAAAATGGTAATCCAACTTAATCCAGCTTGTGCACTTTCCAGAATAAGAAATTCAAATAAAGTTTGATCATTATAAACTGGTTTGCCCCATTCCTCATCATGATACAGTACATATAAAGGATCTGTACCACACCAGGCACACCTGATTATATTTTTATTTAGATCCAATTTTTAATTCATTTTGACATTAGAAAGCTAATTAATTTCAGCCATAGTTCAAATATGAATTAATTGTTCAACTCTTCCCAGTATTCAAGTGCTCGGCGGTAATGTGGAATAACGATTGATCCACCAACTAAATTTGCAATCATAAATAGTTCATTCATTTCATCAGTACTGACCCCCTCTTCATGGCATTTACCAAGATGATATTTGATACAATCATCGCAGCGTAAAACCATTGATGCAACAAGGCCGAGCATTTCCTTTGTTTTTACGTTCAGTGCCCCATCAGCATACGTTGTTGTATCAAGTGCAATAAAGCGTTTAATATTAGTGTCCGCAGTTTCCATGATGCGGTCATTCATTTTAGTGCGATAAGCATTGAATTCTTCGATCATTTTCCCCATATCTTAAGTTCTGTTTTTATTTTACGTTAAATTATATTGGTTTATTAATTCAGAGTTCAATTGAAGGATCCCAGAATAGCTCTTTAAAATCTTTAATTTTGTCGTTTTCAACTTTAACCCCTTCATTTTCTAATAATTGCTGCATCAGGTTTTCTGTTCCAAAATGAAATTTACCCGTAAGTAAACCATTTCTGTTGACTACTCTTTGTGCAGGAACCGGTGGATAGGCAGTATGTGCGGCATTCATGGCATAGCCAACCATTCTTGCTGAACCTCTGGTTCCAAGGTAGGATGCTATAGCACCATATGAAGTAACTCTTCCGGTGGGTATCAGTCTGACAACTTGATAAACCTGGTCATAAAAACTAAATTGTTCCATTTATTCAAAGCTGAATTTTAGGTAATTGATGTTTTTATCGTTGGCAAGATACTTCTTCTCATAATATGTTTTAATGGAAAGTACCTCATCTACTAATGAGGAATTGTATAGATCATCAGTCTGGGCATGTGTTTTCAATCCTAGTTCTTCAATTTTCTGACCGGTATAGGTATGTAAGAGATCGCTATCTGTTTTCAAATGAACAGGTCCTTTTTCTATTAGAACTAGTTTATACATATTTAGAAACCTGGGCGAAGTAAGGCGTTTTTTTTCACGGCTGATTTGAGGTTGAGGGTCAGGAAACGTGATCCATATCTCGGAAATTTCATTTTCCAAAAAATAATCGGTTAAATTTTCGATCTGAATCCTCAGAAAGGCAACATTTGGAATATTTTCTTCTATGGCAGTTTTTGCACCTCGCCAAATTCGATTTCCTTTATAGTCGATTCCGATGAAGTTTATTTCAGGGGAAAGCCTGGCTAGATTTACAGTATATTCTCCTTTACCGCATCCTAATTCAAGAATCAGCGGGTATTTATTCTTAAAATATTGTTCAGCCCATTTACCTTTTAATATTTTTCCGTCTTCAAGTTCAATGACATTTTCAAAAGCTGTAATCTCTGCAAAGCGTCTTAGTTTATCCTTACCCATTTCTTATGTTAAAGCTTGTAAAAATAGTTTTATCTTTACTTCCATATTCTATAAAATTGGAAAAAGGATCTAAAATATTTATTGCAGGGCATCGCGGGATGGCAGGATCTGCTATTTTCAGAAAATTTCAAAAAGAGGGCTATTCCAACCTGGTTTTTAGAACTTCATCAGAACTTGATCTCAGAAATCAACAAGCCGTGACCGAATTTTTTGCTGTTGAGAAACCTGAGTATGTATTTTTAGCTGCAGCAAAAGTGGGTGGCATACTTGCTAATAATAGGTATAAGGCTGATTTTCTTTACGAAAATCTAGCCATTCAAATGAATGTTATCCACCAGGCATATGTGAATGGTGTGAAGAAACTGATGTTCTTGGGTTCAAGCTGCATTTATCCAAAGCTTGCCCCTCAACCCCTTAAAGAAGAATATTTGTTAACGGGCGTGCTTGAGCCTACCAATGAGCCTTATGCTATAGCTAAAATTGCTGGTATTAAAATGTGTGAGGCATATCGCCAGCAGTATGGATGCAATTTTATATCTGTGATGCCTACCAATCTTTATGGCTATAATGATAATTATCATCCTCAAAATTCGCATGTTTTACCTGCTCTGATCAGAAAATTTCATGAAGCGATGGTTAATTCCAGTTCAGAAGTTATCATCTTGGGAACTGGCAGTCCGAGGCGTGAATTTTTGTTTGCTGATGATCTTGCAAATGCCTGTTTCTTTTTGATGCATAATTATGATGAAGCCGGATTTATTAATATTGGAACCGGGCATGACATTACTATTAAACAATTGGCCTTATTAATTCAAAAAGTAGTTGGCTTTGAAGGTGAATTAGTATTTGATACTTCACAACCAGATGGGACTCCATGTAAGCTTATGGATGTTTCAAAATTACATACTAAGGGTTGGCATCATCAGGTTGAACTGGAACAAGGTATCCGGCTTGTTTATGAAGATTTTAAGAATAAATATGCATAAAAAAGATTTTTTTTAATAAGTCTCGCTATCTGGCGGGATTCCATAATCAACTATTTCTGCTTCTTTTTTATTCCTGCTGCCAGTTGATTTTATCCATTGAGTTACTTTTTCAATGAGCTCAATCATTAAATCTGTATTTACTGTTTTGGCAGTAGTTTGTGAAATAAGTTCAATGATGGATTTTACGATAAACCCTGATTTTGGAAATAGAAATCTATTCAATATTACGGGCAAACCTATACGGAAAATGCTAGTAACCCAATCTTCGCCATCTTTAGTTCCTGATTTATCTTTGCTTCCCCCAAAAATAGTGTTCAGTTTGCGTAAAAGCATGAGTGGCACCTGAATTTTGGAAGTTATTTTTTGAGCCTCAATTTTAAGTTCGGTCTCTATTTCTGTTCTAACTACTTCTAAACGAATAAATTCTGCTCGTAAATCGTCAATATTCTGGATCTTTATTCTCATTTTCTATCCCTAAAAATTTTTTCAATTACGATATTAATGATCTTTTTTTCGAGGTATTTGTCTTTTAAGGAATGCAGAATGAAAGCGAGTAAAAGATAAATTCCTGCAACGATTAGGAAACCTCCATATGAATTGTTCAAAACCTCGGACAGATAAAAACCAAGAGCCAAACTTCCAAACAAAAATGCCAAAATAGTAAGAATTAAAACCAAGCCACTTATTAGCAAATTGGCAAATAATTGCGATCCCTTATCTACAGTTTTGAGTAAAGTAAGTTCTGTTCGAACTTTTATATACTCTGTAACTTTCTCAATAATTTTTTGTTGTTCAAATTCTTCATCCATAAGAATTCAAATTTATGATTTAATGGGGTCTTTAATTGTTGCTTCTGCATGTGCAGCAGCAGAGCTGGAGGCTCCTTGGGTTTCAGTAAATTTCACTTCTGCTGATTTCATCTTCGATTTAATTTCTTCAACAACTGTATCTTTGACTTCGCTTAAGTTGCTGATTTCATCTGCTACCCGATCCTTAATACTGTCTCCCAAATTCTTTAAAGCATCGGTTAACTTATCACGTGTTTCTGAACCTTTATCGGGTGCAAATAAAATACCTATTGCAACTCCTGCTGCTAATCCGGCAATCATAGCAGCTAAAACTTTTGTATTATCATTCATGACGTTAAATTCTGATTATTTTAATCTTAAAAATAATGATCTTTTTTGTGATCTATTTTTTTCAGGCTTGTCGTTTTCATTTTGTTGTATAGTGTCTTCCTATCAATATTTAAAATCTTTGCAGCCTTTGTCTTATTAAAGTTAACTTCTTTCAAAACATTGACAATAGTTTCATATTCTGCTTCCATTGCAGAATTTTTTAGATTATGTCTTTTAACATTTACAACAACGCTTGCACCAAATGCTTTTTTTATGGCAGATGCTTTGGCCAATGTGGAAATTTCAAGTGGCAGTGCTTTTAACTGAATCTCGTTTCCTTCACTCAATAGAGTAGCTCTTCTGATCACATTTTTAAGTTCTCTTATATTTCCTGGCCAATTATAGGTCATTAGGCATTTGATCACCTCATTAGATAAATCAGTTACACTTTTATTTAGTTCTGAATTAGCATGTTTAAGAAAATGTTCAACAAACAGCATAATATCTTTCCCTCTTTCTCTTAAAGGAGGTACCGTAATATTAAATTCATTGAATCGGTGGAAAAGATCTTCCCTAAATCGTCCTTTTTGGATGGCATCGCCTAGGTTTTCATTTGTTGCAACAAGGATTCGAACGTCTAGGTCAATTTCTTTTGTGTTTCCGATACGTTTTACTTTTCGTTCCTGCACAGTTCTTAATAAGGCAGCTTGAAGCTCATATGATAAATTACTAACCTCATCTAAAAACAAGGTTCCACCATTTGCCATTTCAAAATGTCCGATTTTAGTATATAATGCACCTGTAAATGAACCTTTTTCATGACCAAAAAATTCACTGCCAGCAAGGTCTTTTGTTAAAGATCCGCAATCCATGGCAATAAAAGGCTTGTCTTTTCTTGGACTATTGAAATGAATACTTTTAGCAACAGATTCTTTTCCTGTCCCGCTTTCACCGTTTAGGATCACACTGTAATTTGTTGGTGCTACCAGCTTGATCTGTTTTAGCAGTTCCTGTGAGGCGGTTTCTTTTCCAACAACAAATTCTTCAGGAATGAATCCCTCTTTAGATTTGCTTTTGGCAATTGTTTCGCTATTTAGATTTCCACGCTGATTTATGGCTTTTTGAGATTCAATCGCCTTGTTGATTGTAATTAAGATTTCGTCTGGATATAGGGGCTTTGTGATATAATCATGTGCTCCCATTTTAATTAATTCAACCGCTAGTTTTATATCTGAATACCCTGTGATAATAATTACTCCCGTATCAGGATAAGTAGTTTTGATTTTGCGTAACATCTCTCTGCCGTCGGTATCTTCCAATCTAAAATCGCAAAGCACAAGGTTAAATGGCTCTTTTTTCATTATTTCAAGAGCATTGTTACCGTTGGTACTGGCGCTTACTTCAAAACCGTTCCTCGTTAAAAACTTGGAAAGTAGTATACCAATATTTACCTCATCGTCAATTATTAATATTTTATTCATGGTATGATTTATATCTTTAGCCTTTCTCGGTTAGAAAATTAGGAATGGTAAGGTATATATATTATCGTGAATAGTAATTTTTTTTACAAATTAGGATAGATGATACGATTTTGACTAGTCATTTTTGAACAAATTATTTTCCTGTAAACTCAGCTTTTCTTTTTTCTAAAAATGCTGCTACACCTTCGTTAAAGTCTATTGATCCAAAGCAATTAGAGAATTCAGAGACTTCTGTTTCAAATCCATTCTGACCTTCTATATAATTGGCATTTACTGCTCTGATAGCACAAGCCACTGCAAAAGGTGATCGGCTCATGATCTTTTTTAATAGTTCTTCAGATTTGGATATAATCAGTTCGGGTTCAGCAACGTGGTTTACCAGCCCGGTTCTATAGGCTTCAGCTGCGCTGACCATGTCTGCAGTCATGATCATTTCAAGGGCTCTTCCTCTGCCTATTAACTGGCTTAGGCGCTGGGTACCACCGTAACCGGGGATTATGCCTAGGCTAACTTCGGGTAATCCCATTTTGGCAGTTGTAGCGGCAACTCTGATATGACAGGCCATGGCCAATTCAAGCCCTCCGCCAAGTGCAAATCCGTTGATTGCCGCAATAATTGGTTTTTCACTGTTTTGAATTACATCAAAAACGTTGCTTTGCCCTTCGCGTGCAAGTGCTCTGCCCTCATCGGTATTGAAATCTGCAAATTCTGATATATCTGCTCCAGCAACAAAAGCTTTCTGCCCTGCTCCTGTGATGATTAATCCACCAACAGCATCATTATGAAATGAATGCGTAATAGCATGATGAAGTTCAGCTAAGGTGACCTTATTTAACGCATTTAGCTTACTTTCACGGTTAATAGTGATGTATAAAATCCTGTCACGTATTTCAACGAGAAGATTAGTAAAGTCCATTTGTTTATATTGAATTAGTTAAGCGTTTATTCCTTGATGGAATGATCAGAATATTCGGTTTTCTTTGACCCAGTCTGTAATGTAAGACACGATTTGCTGCGTATTTGTTCCTGGCTGAAAAAGTTTTCCTACGCCCATCTCGTTAAGAATCTTCATATCATCATCAGGTATAATTCCACCTCCAGTTACAAGCACGTCATTCAGGCCTTTTTCTTTCATTAAATACATTATTTTAGGAAAAACCGTCATGTGTGCACCTGATAAAATGGAAATTCCTATAGCGTCAACATCTTCCTGAAGTGCCGCATTGACTACCATTTCTGGTGTTTGTCTAAGACCGGTGTAAATAACTTCCATGCCCGCATCCCTTAGAGAGGTAGCGATGATCCTTGCGCCTCTGTCGTGCCCATCAAGGCCAACTTTAGCAACAAGTACACGTATCGGTCTATTTAAGTTTTCTGTCATAATTGATATAAGTAAAAGTAAGAAGAAAATTGCATTGTATTCTGCAATTAAAACTCTGTCAAGTATTAAAAAGGGCATCAGGCAAATTACTATAAGGTAAACAGTAAATTTTGCTATTTTTGTACCCTCTTAATACGGAGTATGAGCGAAGAAAGATCATTAAATTTTTTAGAAGAAATCATTGAAGAGGATATCCGAAATGGTAAAAATGACGGCCGTATTCTAACCAGATTCCCACCTGAGCCAAATGGTTATTTACATATCGGGCATGCTAAATCTATTTGTTTAAATTTCGGTCTTGCTAAAAAATATAAGGGTAAAACTAATCTTAGATTTGATGATACTAATCCTACTACTGAAGATGTAGAATATGTTGATAGTATCCGGGAAGATATTAAATGGCTTGGTTTTGAATGGGACCAGGAATTATATTCTTCCAATTATTTTGATCAACTGTATGATTTTGCATTAAACCTGATCAGAATGGGATTGGCTTATGTGGATGATAGTACAGCTGAAGAAATTGCTGCAGCAAAAGGAACTCCAACAGAGGCAGGTAAACCTACTCCAAACAGAAGTAGAAGTATTGAAGAGAATGCGCAGCTTTTTGAAGATATGAAGGCTGGGAAATATCCTGATGGTGCTAAGGTTTTGCGTGCAAAGATCGATCTAACATCACCGAATATGCATCTGCGCGATCCCTTGATGTATCGTATAAAGCATGCTCATCATCACCGAACCGGCGATAAATGGTGTATTTATCCGATGTATGATTTTGCCCATGGGCAGTCTGATGCAATTGAGCAAATTACCCACTCTATTTGTACGCTTGAATTTATTCCCCATCGGCCCTTATATGAATGGTTTATTCAACAGTTAAATATTTTTCTTTCTAAGCAATATGAATTTGCCAGGTTAAATATGAATTATACGGTTATGAGTAAGCGCAAGCTGCTTCAGTTGGTCAATGAAAATTATGTAACAGGCTGGGATGATCCGCGCATGCCAACCATTAGCGGGTTACGCCGTCGCGGATATACGCCGCTTTCTATTCGTAATTTTAGCGAGCGCATTGGCGTTGCAAGAAGAGAAAATCTGATTGATCTTGGTTTGCTTGAATTTTGTATTCGTGAAGATCTTAACAAGTCGGCTTGGAGAAGAATGGTAGTGATGGATCCTGTAAAACTGATTATCAGTAATTATCCTAAGGGTCAGATTGAAGTAATGGATGCTGAAAACAATCCGGAAGTAGAGGGTGGCGACGGATCGCGTCCTATTCCTTTTAGTTCTGAATTATGGATTGAACGGGATGACTTCATGGAAGAACCAACTAAGAAATACTTCCGTTTGGGTCCTGGACTTATGGTCCGCTTAAAAAATGCCTACATCGTTCAATGTGATTCTTTTGTGAAAGACGAAACCGGTCGTGTTTCAGAAATTCATTGTACTTATATTCCTGAGTCAAAGAGTGGAAGTGATTCTAGCGGAATCCAGGTCAAGGGAACAATCCATTGGGTTAGTGTTGCCGGAGCAAAAACAGCCGAAATACGTTTATATGATCGTTTATTCCGTGTAGAAGATCCATCAAACGAAGAGGGTGATTTTAAAGAATATATAAATCCGGATAGTTTATCTGTGATTAAAAACGCATTTATAGAGCCTGACCTGGCCAATGCTAAACCTGGTTTTGGGTATCAGTTTATACGTAAAGGTTATTTTAGCCTAGATATTGATTCAAGTCCTGATCATTTGGTTTTTAATCGTACCGTAACTTTGAAAGACGCCTGGGCAAAAGAAATTAGCAAATCTTGAACATCATAGATATTTCTTGTACAGATTGAAGAGAATCTTTTTTTCTTCTTGGGTCAAAATTCCTGTAATTTCTTTTTGTGAAAAATGAAGCTGGAAGGATTTCAGAGTATTTTGGGGATTTTTGATATCATACCCAATAATGCGGAGAGCTTCTATGTGGTTAAATGTTTCTGGTACAGAATCACTTAATATTTCATCCTGCCATAAACCGTAACCGTTTTCTGCAAGAGTTTTCCATGGAAAAGTGATGTTTGGATCCACTTTACGGCCAGGTGCAATATCCGAATGGCCGATAAAATTAGCTGTAGGAATTGCATGTGTTTTCTTCAAATTTGCGAGTACTTTTAATAGGCTGTTGATTTGTGCTTGGGCAAAAGGCTCGGAGCCATTATTATCAAGTTCTATTCCAATGGATGCGGAGTTAATATCAGTAAGGTTACCCCATTTTGCTACTCCACCATGCCATGCCCTTAAATAATCATTCAGCATTTGATAAATTGCCCCATCCTTGCCAATCACATAATGGGCACTAACTTGGGTACGAGGTAATGTGAATGTTTTTAGGGTTTGCTCGGTTGAGTTTTGAGCGGTATGATGAATAATTACGTAATTGGGTTTTCGAAGTCCGAAATTTGTGGTGCCTACAAAATCTTGACCTGTTGGATTTACAGGATTAGTGCGGATAGTTCTGCTTAATTCTTTTGTTTGTTTTTTATATGCTTTGTTTGTTGGGCCGTAAGGGTTTGATGAACACGATGTTATGATCATATTTATTCCAGCAAGGAACATCAGAGGTATTTTTATGCGCATGGATATTTTTTTATCTGCAGCCAAAATACAAAAATGAATTTGCGATGTTAAAAGAATAGGACAAAGATTTGCATACACCTAATCCACCCTTGCAAGCATTATTCTGTTTTCAAAAGCAATAAGTATAAAAAATACTATTTCAAAACAATAGAAATAATTGATTTGGTGTGGGCACTGAATATTCCTAGGGCTCCATTACTGATATTGGAATTAGGATTTGCCGGAGCTACCGGTGGACCGCCGTTTCCACCAATCTGGCTGATTGCAAAGTAATATTTGAACACATTGCGGTCGATAGATTGCATTTCAATAGTGATAGTATCGCCTTTCTTAATATCATCGCCATCATAAATGATTAAATCAGAAACAGCATTTCCATCATTAAACCGGTCTTCAAAAACAATATCTGCCTGAGATTTATTGTTGATTTTTACGAGGTATCGGT
>CAMDQV010000004.1 GCA_945906015.1 Pedobacter schmidteae
GAGCTTAAATTAAGAACGATATTAATGAATAGAAATAAGTACAAGTAATGAAATTAAGTTCTGATTAAATACTTGTGTTCTGAAAGTGTTCTTCAATTCCTAATCCAAATAAAGCAAAATCATATTTAACGGGATCGAGAGCGTCAAATTTTTGAAGATTTAAAGTTAGTTCTGTTGCTGTTTGCCAATCAACCTGCTTGCGGGTAATTAATTTTAACTTTCTTGCCACCCGTTCAACATGTAAATCAGTTGGGCAAATTAACTGAGATGGCTTTATTGTTTTCCATATTCCAAAATCTACACCTTTATTATCATATCTAACCATCCAGCGTAAAAACATGTTCAAACGTTTGCAAGTTGATTTTTGGCTTGGAGAGCTTACATGTTTTTTTGTCCGGGAAGGAAAATCAGTTAATGAAAAAAAGTATGCCCTAAATGAATTTAGATATCTTTCTGTAGTAAAGGAGCCCGAATTTATTTTCAATTCATTAAGATGAAATGGAGCTGAGTTAGATTCCGTTATTTCAGGTACCATATTATCTTCAAAAACCTCGTAACCCCCTTGAATATTTAAATGCAAACCAGTAAAGGCAGATTCCAAAAAAGTATATTTTTTATAATGTTGCTTGAAAAACTCTATAAAATATAAGGTGTCGGTATCGTTAAATGTACGATGCTTAAAATTCAAAAAACGTTTCAGGTCTGTATCCTGGTGATTCAAAATAAAATCATATGGAGCACCATCCATTAATTTAATCAACTCATTGCATTTATTAATAATGGTTTTCCGTTGCCCCCAGGCCAGAATAGAAGACCAGAACCCCATAATTTCAATGTCCTGCTGTAGTTTAAACTGATGAGGAATACAAATAGGATCATTTTCAATAAAACCAGGCTGATTATACTTTTCAACTTTAGCATCAAGAAAATCTTTAAGTTCCAAAAACGTATTTAAAGAAAGAGGATAGTGCGACATGAAGGATTTACAAAAAAATCAGTTAACATTCGTACTAAGAAAGTGCTTGTTTTAAATCATCCAATAAGTCATCAATATCTTCAACGCCAACACTTAAACGTAGTAAATTATCAGTAACACCAACCTTGTCACGTTCAGCTTTAGGAATTGAACCATGTGTCATTGAAACCGGGTGATTGATCAGTGACTCCACTCCTCCCAATGATTCTGCTAATGAAAAAACATTGAATGAAGAAGCAATGCGGTAGGTTTCCTGAAGATCGGCTCCTTTTAAAGTTATTGAAATCATTCCTCCAAAATCGCGCATCTGTTTTTTAGCAATAGCATGGTTTGGATGATCTGTAAATCCAGGCCAATAAATTTTTTCAACTTTTGGATGAGTTTTTAAAAATTCAGCAATCTGTCTTCCATTTTCACAATGTGCCTTCATTCTAAGGTGTAGAGTTTTTAAACCCCTTAGTACCAAGAAACTATCCATCGGGCCCGGTGTTGCCCCACATGCATTATAGATGAACCAGAGTCGTTTATATAGATCTTCGTCATTCAGCATCAATGCCCCCATTACCACGTCTGAATGACCACCAAGATACTTTGTTACCGAATGCATCACTATATCTGCACCTAGATCAATTGGATTTTGCAGGTATGGAGAAGCAAAGGTATTATCAACAGCAAGTAGAATATCATTTTCTTTAGCAATTGCTGCTACTGCTGATATATCCACAATTTGCATGGTTGGATTCGTTGGTGTTTCAATCCAAATCAGCTTTGTGTGATCATTCACATAATTCTTTACATTATTTGAATCAGACATATCTATGAAATGGAATTTTATCCCATAATTAGAAAATATCTTAGTGAAGATGCGATAGGAACCACCATAAAGATCATTTCCTGTAATTACTTCATCACCAGGAGCAAGCAATTTAATTACAGCATCTGTTGCTCCCATTCCACTTGAAAAAGCGAGGCCAAATTTGGCATTTTCTAAGGCTGCAAGACATGATTCAAGCGCTTTACGCGTTGGATTAGTCCCCCTAGAATATTCAAAACCTTTATTATCTCCTGGCGATTTTTGCCAATAAGTTGAAGTCTGATATATTGGAGTCATGATAGCCCCTGTAGTTGGATCAGGTTCTTGACCTGCATGAATTGCTTTTGTTCCGAATTTCATGTTGAAATGGTTTTATAATTGGCTATAGGAGTAATTAGGATTCAAATCCTCCATGATGATCGTTGTATTTGATAATAAACATCTCAATATGCTCTGGCAAATAAAACTCGCTGAGTAGATGGATTCCCTGTAATCATACAAAATCCATTTTCAAGTTTGTTATTCAAAGGAATACATCTGATCGTTGCTTTTGTTTCATCCTTGATCCGTTTCTCAGTTTCAGGTGTTCCATCCCAATGTGCAGAAATAAAACCAGCCTTAGTATCTAATAATTCTTTAAACTCTTGGTATGAGTTAGCCTCTCTTGTATTTTCTTCCCTAAATCGAAGTGCTTTCTGATAAATGGTATTCTGAATGTCTACCAGTAATGCCTCAATATGAGGAACTAAGCCATCTCTGGATATCGTTTGTTTTTCTTTAGTATCACGGCGAGCAATTTCTATAGTGCCATTTTCAAGATCACGGCCACCAATTGCAAGTCTTACCGGTACACCCTTCATTTCATATTCGGCAAATTTAAAACCAGGTCGAAGAGTATCACGATCATCATATTTAACAGAGATATTCTTTAGTTTTAGCTGAATTACAAGTTCTTTAGCAATAGCTGATATTTGATCTAATTCTTCATCAGAACGATAAATAGGAACAATTACAACTTGTATAGGTGCGAGTTTAGGAGGAAGAACTAATCCTGAATCGTCGGAGTGTGCCATGATCAATGCGCCAATCAGACGAGTGGATACTCCCCATGAAGTTGCCCACACATAGTCAAGTTTTCCTTCTTTACTTGTAAATTTAACATCAAATGCTTTTGCAAAATTTTGACCTAAAAAGTGAGATGTTCCAGCCTGAAGTGCTTTTCCATCCTGCATTAATGCTTCAATACAATAGGTATCTAAAGCACCTGCAAAACGTTCATTAGCTGTTTTCTTTCCTTTTACTACCGGTAATGCCATCCAATTTTCAGCAAAATCTGCATATACCTCAAGCATACGTTCAGTTTCTTCAATTGCTTCTTGTGAAGTTGCATGAGCAGTATGGCCTTCCTGCCAAAGAAATTCAGCGGTTCTTAAAAATAGTCGAGTTCTCATTTCCCATCTTACCACATTGGCCCATTGGTTAACCAAAATAGGTAAATCACGATACGACTGAATCCAACCTTTATACGTGTTCCAAATAATAGTTTCGGATGTTGGTCGAACAATCAGTTCTTCTTCAAGTTTTGCATCTTCATCTACAACGATATTACCATTACCATCATTTTTTAAACGGTAATGAGTTACAACAGCACATTCAGTTGCGAAACCTTCCACGTGCGAAGCCTCTTTTGAAAAAAATGACTTAGGAATGAATAATGGAAAATAAGCATTACTGTGACCTGTATCTTTAAACATTTTATCTAAAGCCGCCTGCATATTTTCCCAAATCGCATAGCCATAGGGTTTTATGACCATACAACCTCTCACCGCAGAATGTTCAGCCATGTCTGCCTTACCCACAAGTTCATTATACCATTGGGAATAATCCTCTTCTCTGCTTGTTAAACCCTTACTCATCTTATTTGAAAATCAAAAAATTACGTATATTTAATCAGATAAACATTTCAACAAAGTTATAAAACTAGATGATGTATTATAATATTTTGCGATGCAACCATTGCTAAAATACTATCGTCATCATATTATACGTTTAATTTCTATTATTGACCATCATTATGATAAAGAAATTCAATCAATTACTTGCAATCTCATCAATTCTTTTACTTGGTTCATGTGCAAGCAACAAAATAGCTCAACTGAACGATTCGAATGATGATGTATATTATTCTATTGCAAAAGCCAAAGAGATAGATCCAGTTATATTTGCAAAGAAAGAAGATAAAGGAAGTAGCAATTACATTACTGATGATCAATTATATGGAGATTCATATAGTAATTACGGATATTACAACGATTATACCTCTCGTTTTAATCGGTTCAGGACTTATGCACCATCTATAGGCTATTATAATGGTTTATATGGCAACAACTACGATCCTTTTTTCAATAACGCCTATTTTCCAAGTAGTTATTTTGGAGGTTCTTCATTCAACATTGGTTTAGGATTAGGTTTTGGGGCTTACAATTATAACCCATGGAGAAACTATGGATACAATTATGGATACGGGTATAATTATTGGGGGCCATACTCCTATTACAATTCCTTTAATCAGTATGCATTTGGAAACAGAAATGGATATTATGGTAGCAATTATAGCGGGATTTACAGTAGTCCTGCCTTTAACTCTCCAAATTATCGTCCTAGACCATCAAGAAGTACAGATAATTTAATAATTGATAGGGGTTCTGTTATTAGTGGACAAGGAGGAGTCATCTACAAGGATCCAAAGGGAAACGTCATTTCAAGAGGAAGAGCTGAACGTTATGGAGACCAGGCTCAACCTACTTCAGGTACAACAAATCAACCTGTAACTAAACCTGCCAGAGTAAGCCAAAGTGAGCCACAGAGAGTATCACAACCTGAACGAATATATACAGCGCCACCCCAAAGACAGGATTCAGGTTCAGGGTCAAGGTCAAATCCTGCACCATCAAATAATAATGGAGGCGGCAGTTCGTCATCCCGTCCTTCAAGAGGAAATTAAGATACAGAGAAACCCTTATGAGATTCAAAGTTTTATTATCTATGGTAGCAATAATAGCTACTGCAGGAGAATTACATGCCCAATATTTAGCAGATGCTTTACGTTTTTCGCAAACACAATCAAGCAGTACTGCCAGATTTAAAGCTATTGGTGCACAAATAGGAATGGGTGGAGATTTAAGTTCAATTGGAAGTAATCCTGCCGGAATTGGATTATTTACAAAATCAGAATTTAGTTTCACACCAGAATTTAATAGTTATAATGCTGATGCTGCATATCTTGGAAAGACTACTTTAGGCAAAAAAGATCAGTTAGGCTTGGCTCATGCAGCAGTTGTATGGAATTCAACTGTATCAAAGCCCAAAGGTGCAAAACTAGAAGAAGGATGGATTAGTTTTAACTATGGACTTGGATACAACAGAACGAAAGCTTATGGAGATAATATTCTCTTCTCAGGAACAAATACTCAAACATCGATTGCAGATTATTATGCTCAGTTAGCCACCATAAATTATGGTGCTCCTAATTCCTTACCTACCGGAAGCCTTGAAAGAATGGCTTACGATAATTATTTAATTGGTTATGATAAATCTAAAAGACAGTATTTCCCGGAAACCGATGTGAATAATGTTCAGACTAAAAACGACTTAAGAACAGGTTCGCAGGGAGAAATTAATTTTGCATTTGGGGCTAACTACAGCAATCAATTTTACATTGGGGCTAGTATTGGAATAGCAAGTATCAATTACATTTCCAATTCAAATTACAAGGAAAAAGGTTATAATGTTACAGAAAAAAATAATTATGACATGTCTTACAGGCAGTATCAGAATACTACAGGTTCAGGAATTAACGCCAAATTAGGTGTAATATACAGACCCATACCAACTGTACGCTTTGGCGCAACAATTGAATCACCAACTTGGTATACTATAAACGATAGCTATTCTGAAGGTCTTGATACTAAATATGGCAAAACCAAAGTAGATTCTCAATTTTTGAATAAAGATGAGACATATGATTTTGTTTACAATCTAAGAACACCTCTAAAAATCAGTGGGGGCATTGGAATATTTATAAATAACCAAGGATTTATATCTGCCGATATTGATTATGTAGATTATTCGACCATAAACTTTTCTGCAGCACCCAATTACGACGATCCTGAAGTAATTTTAAATAATAACAGAGAAATATTGAACAATTACAAAAGCGCTATAAACTATCGCTTGGGTGGAGAATATAAGATCGATAAACTAATGTTTAGAGCTGGATATGGTGTGCAAGGTAATCCATATAAGGCACTGGATAATGACAGGTTTAAAATCAGTACTTATAGTGGCGGCTTGGGTTATCGTTTTAACAACATTTATGTAGATATGACCTATCAGCAAATTGTATATAATTCTGATATTAAACCATACAGTTTGAGTCCGGGTAATAGTCCAAAGGCCTCAATAAAGAATACTAGAAACAATGTTTTCCTTACCATCGGGAAACGGTTTTAATCGATTAAAAATCTGCTCTTAAGCAGATTTTTTTTCTTCATATAAAGAAATTATCTACTTAATACAAATTTTATTGAAGCATAAAATGATGTACTTTTGTATTTGATGGTATTAAAATCAGAACATTTAAAGCAGGTTTTTCCCGAAAAATTCAAGGGATTAATATGGAAGATTCGTATTCATGAGAATAATGAATATATGGCTATTGAAAGTCGTCATTTAGAATCCAGAAATGTAGCCTTTACTGTTTTAGATCTTAAAACGGGAAAGATATTTTTCAAGGAGCGCACTTACTTAGAGCCTATGAATCTAAATCTTGCATATGCAGCTCAAGAAAATCTCATATTAACGATTAACGAACATGCAGAAAGTCCGGAATCTAAAGGATTGATTTCAATAAATATTTTAAATGGTGAGATTCTTTGGGAACGATACAATTTCTCATTCAATCAAGCAAATTCATCAGGATTGCAGGTTTATGATCCAAAGGTCTATCCAAAAAACTATTTGTGGATCAATCATCTGAATGCTGAACATATAAGTAAACAAGAAAATAGTCCAATTAGTACTAGTAATCTTTTATTTCCTGATCTATTTGAATCTTATGTTTTGCCAGACTTTATTGAGCATGGTCTGATTATTGGTCAGATTTCTGTTTTACATAAAGATGGTCTATCCATCGTATCATTTCACCAAAAATTTGAAAATAATATGCAACAAAGACTAGTTGTTTATCAGCATGATAA
Source organism: Pedobacter schmidteae (assembly GCA_945906015.1). Taxonomy (GTDB): domain Bacteria; phylum Bacteroidota; class Bacteroidia; order Sphingobacteriales; family Sphingobacteriaceae; genus Daejeonella; species Daejeonella schmidteae_A. Next base: position 7,049 of record CAMDQV010000004.1, read on the forward strand.
GATTTTTATGGATGATATTATTATTGATGGTATACAAAAACTACAACCTGAGTCGTTCTTTATGTTGAACAACCGTTTGTTGTACATCCGGAATAAGAATGAAATCGTTTCATATTTTGTATAATTGCACAAATTTTAAAACCAGATAAATGCTGCGACATTTAGTTTTATCAATTTCCTTTGCCCTTTTTGCAGGTACTGCAAGTGCTGCTTTAGATTCTGTAAGCGTTGAAAACCTCAATGGTAAAAAAAATATAGTTCATAAAGTTGAGGCTAAAGAGACGTATTATTCAATTGCACGAAAATATAGCGTTACGCCACAATCTGTGATACAATTCAATAGTAATAAGTCATTACAGATCGGTACACTTCTTAGAGTACCTACCGAAAGACCTTTTGAAGAATCTACGATCATAAATGTTGCCAATAAACAAGAATCGAATACTTCTGGCAATATAGTGGTGATCGATTACAAGGTTGGCCCCCGTGAATATCTAATTGCGATAGCAAAAAAGTTTAACACAACCGTTGAAGATCTAAAGACACTGAATAATCTTTCGGGTAATAATCTATCAATTGGGCAGATGATCAAGGTACCCTCTGGTTCTGCTTCTTCCAAACAGTTGACTACACCTGTAATTCCATTGGATGTACCTAAATTGGATCAAATAACTGCTTCTACGTCAATAGACAGTAGCAAAAGCGCTAGCGAGAGGTTAAAATTACCGGTTGCCAGATATGGACTTCGAGAAGTTAATGAAAGAGGGCTTGCATTTAGGATTGAGGATGAAAATCTGGATGGGACTAAAATGCTGGCTCTTCATCAAACCGCACCTATCGGAACAGTAATTAAAATCACTAATCCTATGACAGGCAAAAGTACTTTTGCAAAAGTTGTTGGAAAGTTTACTCAAAACGAGTCATTAAAAGATGCACTAATTGTTGTGACTAAAGCTACTGCCGATTTAATTGGAGCATTAGACAAAAGATTTCAAGCAATCTTGATTTACGGTATTCCTAATGAGTAAAAAACCATTTGTGATAGGTGTTGCCGGAGGTAGTGGTTCTGGAAAAACATTCTTCTTAAAGTGCTTTCTAAATCATTTTAAGGAACAAGAAGTATGTCTTTTATCACAGGATGATTATTATTATAGAGTAGGTCATAACATGACGGCTGAAGAAAACAAACTTTACAATTTCGACCAGCCTTCTACAATTGATAATGATCAGTTTTTAAATGATATTAAAAGACTGATTAATGGCGAAACTGTTTATCAGAAAGAATACACGTTCAATAATCCAAATGCTGAACCCAAGCTTTTAGAAATCAAGCCAGCTCCCATTGTGATGGTTGAAGGTTTATTTATTCTTCACTTCAAAGAAATTGCTGAAATGCTTGATCTGAAGATTTTCATTGATACCAATCAAGATATCGCATTGCAAAGACGCTTAAAGCGCGACCTCCTAGAACGTGGATATCCTGAAGATGATGTACTTTATAAATGGAATAATCATGTGATGCCGGCATTTAACGATTATCTTTTGCCACATAAAGAACTATGCGATAAGATTATTACTAATAATACTCATGTTGCAGAAGATATTATTAAGATAACTAGTGAGATTTCAGGAAATTTACGTGCAAACGTACTTGTATAGGGATAGATTTAAAGCTGCATTTCGGGAATTTCACCCTCAATTATTAGTTTTCCTAAGGTTGCTGTTCTGATTTCTTCAACTGAAACACCTGGTGCACGCTCTAACAATCTGAATCCACCTTCATTGGCAATCTCTAGTACTGCCAATTCAGTAACAATTTTTTTTACGCATTTTACACCGGTTAGAGGCAGAGTACATTCAGCCAATAATTTACTTTCGCCCGCTTTGTTTACATGTTGCATAGCTACAATGATATTTTTTGCTGAAGCCACCAGATCCATTGCACCCCCCATCCCTTTAACCATTTTGCCAGGAATTTTCCAGTTTGCAATATCACCATACTCTGAAACCTCCATGGCTCCTAGTATTGTAAGGTCTACTTTTTGGGAACGGATCATACCAAAGCTCAACGCAGAATCAAAAATTGATGATCCAGGCAATGTTGTTATTGTTTGCTTGCCTGCATTGATCAGATCAGAATCTTCTTCACCCTCAAAGGGAAAAGGCCCCATGCCTAATAATCCATTTTCAGATTGAAGAACTATATTTATCCCCTTTGGAATATAGTTTGCCACTAAAGTTGGGATACCAATTCCAAGATTGACATAATATCCATCCTTTATTTCTTTTGCTATACGCTTTGCAATTCCGGTTTTATCAAGCATTTAAACTATCGTTTTTTTTATTAACCCAATTATCGATTTCAAGGCAATATGAATATTAAATTTTAATAAGGATATTAAATTAAAGTGATTACAATTGACCAATTGGGTCAAATAAAATTACCTCTCTCGTACTGTCAGCTGTTCAATCCTTTTTTCATAGTCCTTGCCTTCAAATATCCGATGCACATAAATTCCCGGTGTATGGATCTGATCAGGATCAAGATCGCCTATTTCAACAAGATGCTCTACTTCTGCAATTGTTATTTTTCCAGCCATAGCCATAACTGGATTGAAATTACGTGCAGTAGAACGAAAAATCAGGTTACCAGCAGTATCTCCTTTCCAGGCTTTAACTAGTGCAAAATCTGCATCAAATGCCATCTCCATCAGATAATCTTTACCATTAAAGTTTCGGGTTTCCTTTCCATCTGCAACTTCTGTTCCAACACCTGCAGGAGTAAAAATAGCTGGCATTCCGTACCCTGCAGCCATACAACGTGTAGCTAAAGTGCCCTGTGGAATTAGTTCAACTTCCAACTCTCCACTTAATAATTGCCTTTCAAACTCGGCATTTTCACCAACATAAGAAGATATCATCTTTTTAACCTGTCGTTTTTTAAGCATTAACCCAATACCAAAATCATCAATACCTGCATTATTTGAAATGCAGGTAAGCTGATCTATATTCTTGTTAACCAGTGCATTAATACAATTTTCAGGGATACCACATAAACCAAAACCTCCCAACATAAGTGTCATGCCACTGGTAATATCTTGAATAGCCTCATCGGCATTCGCAACAACTTTATTAATCATATTTTATTGGTTTGGTAACGAAATTATCAAAAGCAAAGGTTATTCTAATATTATTTACCTTTTAGTACACTGAACTTTCAGGTGGCTTTAAAGAATTTTTATAGCTAATTAGTACTAACAGAAAAAGTATTCCCAATATTTGATATTCTTTTTCATGATACCTATTTTAATTAATCATTTAAATTACCGAATAGACTATTTAAGATGCACAAAAGTAATTCCATCTCCTCCTCTGTCGGCATGTTCATTTTCAATATGACTCACTTGTGGATACTTGCTTAAATATTCACGTATAAGTTTTCGTAGTATACCATCACCTTTTCCATGAATGATCTTTAAACTAGATAAACCTAACATTACAGCCCTATCGAGGTATTTTTCAATCTCGTATAGCGCTTCATCTCCTCTCATTCCTCTTAAATCAAGTTCGGTATTGAAGGTAGAAAAACTTTCTGTCAGATCAGTGCTATGAGATTTTCTGATCTCTTTTGGAACAGATTTGTTAGAAACTTTTTCAACTCTGCTTATTTTAACAACTGAGCGAAGATCGCCCAAAGCAAGAATTACATTATCTCTGGCAATTTCCATAACCAGCCCTATGTTCTCAGAATCTAATAACTTAACCCAGTCACCCTTTTTCAATTCCTCAGTTTGCTGAATTTTTGGAGTTTTATTTTCCTGAACTTCATGCTTTTTAAGTTCCTGCTCCAAATTTTGTCTCAGGTTTTGAGTTTTGACTTTATCAGCCTTACTTTCTTTGATCTCAGAAATTATGTTTTCAATAAGCTTATTGGCATTTTTAATGATACTTTGAGCTTCAATTTTAGCATCTTTAAGGATAAGTTTTTTATTTTCTTCTAGATATGCCTTCAATTGTTCATTTTCTGAAAGCAGATTTTTAACCTTTTGCTCCTTTTTTTCTACTGAAATCCGTGCATCAATCAGTTCTTTTTTGTCCCTTTCAAGATCTACTAGCAAAGTATCCACCTTTTTTTGATAAGTTCCGATCTTTCGCTTAGCAGATTCCAATACCTCTGTACTTAGTCCAATTTTTTGGGCAATTTCAAAAGCGTATGAACTTCCAGGCTTTCCAAGTGAAAGAATATAAAGCGGCTGCATCTTTTCATTATTGAATAACATAGATGCATTTTCGAGGCCTGGTGTAGAATTCGCAAAGGTTTTTAAATTGGAATAATGGGTGGTAACAACCCCTCTTACATTCTTTTTATTCAGATTTTCAAGCACAGCTTCAGCTATCGGACCTCCAAACTGAGGATCAGTACCTGTACCAAATTCATCAATCAGAATCAGAGTTTTTGAATTTGCAAAATCAATGAAATACTTCATTTTTGAAAGGTGAGCACTATAGGTGCTTAGGTCGCTTTCAATCGATTGATCATCACCAATATCTGCAAATATCTGCTTAAAAATTCCCACTTTGGAGTTTTCATCGGCTGGAATAAGGAGTCCGGACTGTACCATGATCTGAAGTAAACCTACCGTTTTCATGCAAACTGACTTACCACCTGCATTGGGACCTGAAACTACAATCACCCTTTCCTGATCGTCAATTTTAATATTCAGTGGAACAACAGTTTGTTTTTCTTTTTTAAAATTCAAAAACAATAAGGGATGTCTGGCATTGATCAGTTCAATTTCAGATTCCTTTATCAAAACAGGCATTTCAGCCTCTATATTAATAGCAAACAGAGCCTTTGCTCTAACAAAATCAAGTTTGGTAAGAAGACCATGATAGGATAATAATAAAGGCACGTATGGTCTTAATTCATCCGTTAGTTGAACAAGTAATTTAATAATCTCTCTCCTTCTCTCAAATTCAAGATCACGAATGATATTATTCAAATGGAATACCTCATCAGGTTCAAGATAAACCGTCTGACCAGACGCAGACTCATCATGAATAAATCCCTTTATTTTTCTTTTATTTTCAGAAAGTACTGGAATACATAATCTACCGTCGCGGATAGTCAGGTTACCATCAGCCGTCCAGCCATTGTTCTGCGCACTTTTGAATAGCTGATCAATCTTTTTCCGAGCCTCCTGCTCTGCTTTGGCAATGCCTGACGATATAGTCATCAGTTGGGAAGAGGCATTATTCTTAATTTTACCTTTAGGGTCTATGATCAATTCGATTTTACGAATAATTGATTTTTCTATAGGAAGATGTTCAAAAAGTGCTTCCAGATTAGGGTATTGACCTTCTCTGTCTGTAAAATACTGGATTACAGAGAATACTGTGCCTAAAGATAAAGAGACTTTAAAAAATTCATCCTCTGAAAGGTACGTGCCTTCAATTCTTGCCTTTTCAACCATACTCTTGATGTCGAAAAAGTTTTGAATGGGTAAAGATGTGTCATTCTGTAATATATTTTTGAATTCATAAGTTTGCCGAAGAAACTTATTTATAAACTCATAGTTAGTCATTACCTGAATTTTATCAACCATTTGTTGTCCCATGGTACTCAGACAATATGTTTTGATCAATTCTTTAATATCAAAGAAACCTAGCTTTTCGCCAGCATTATTGGGGTATATCATTGAGTAATCATAGGTTTCTTTAACTGAATTTTATTCAATTTTCGTTCTCTATTATCTAATAAATTTTCTACAAGGCTATACATACTATCCAGACGAACAGGATCCATGCTGTAATATTTTAAACTTTTTTCATACACTGCTCTTGTGGTTTTATGGCTTTTGTAAACAGTAGCATAAAAATTCTTACCATTTATCCTGGTAGAATCGGTATACACAAGCGTGGCCATATAACCATCAATAATATGTAGATCAGCAATGATTTGGATCATTTTTTGCTCTTCAATCAAATCCTTTGGCAATTCATTATCCCGGCAAGAAATAATAAGAAATAATCCTAAAATAAATAGTTTAAATACCTTCATTTGACTCACGATTGATGTGGATTTGATAATGAGAATTCAGTTGCATATTAGTATAGTATCACGTAGGTTTAACTTTTCAAAATTTCAATCAAAAATACAGATTAATGAGCATTACAGCTAATATATCAGCCATAAAGAAAGAGATAGGAACCAGTAATGTAAAGCTGATTGCCGTTTCCAAAACCAAACCTGCAGAAAGTATACTTGAAGCCTATGAAGCCGGACATCGTTTATTTGGTGAAAACATGGTACAGGAGCTGGTAGAAAAACATGAAAAACTTCCTAAAGATATTGAATGGCATTTGATTGGCCATTTGCAGACCAACAAAGTTAAATATATAGCACCTTTTATTAATTTAATTCATTCTGTAGATAGTTTAAAATTAATACAGGAAATTAATAAACAAGCCTTAAAAAACAAAAGGGTAATTGATTGTTTACTCCAATTAGAGATCGCCGATGAGGAAACTAAATTCGGAATGGATATGGCGGAGGCCATTGAATTTTTACGATCAAATGAATTTCAGGAATTGAAGAATATTCGCATCTGCGGAGTAATGGGAATTGCAACCTTAACCGATAATCCAGAAATGACTGCAGAAGAGTTTTATGAATTAAAAACCTTTTTCAATGGTCTTAAAGACACATTTTTTAGAAAAGACCCTGCATTTAAAGAGATTTCAATGGGTATGTCTGGTGATTATAAATTAGCTATTGAAAAAGGAAGTACTCTGATTAGACTTGGCAGTACAATTTTTGGAGTAAGACAAACAAAGACTAAATAAAAGAGATTAAAAAGTATTTTAATTGATAATGGAAATAAAGATTAGAAGAGCCGTAAAGGATGACTGCCCAAGGTTACTGGAATTAATTTTTGAACTTGCTGTTTATGAGAAGGCGCCTGATGAAGTAAGTGTAAGCCTAGATGAGTTTCAAGAGGCTGGTTTTGGGAATAATCCGGTATGGAAAGCCTTTGTTGCTGAAGAGAATGGAATAATTCAGGGTTTTGGATTATATTATATTCGCTATTCTACTTGGAAGGGATGCAGGATGTACCTGGAGGATCTTTTGGTAACAGATAAGATGCGAGGAAAAGGCATTGGTAAAATGATCTTTGACAGACTAATTCAGGAAGCTGTTGAAAGAGAATTAAAAGGTATGACCTGGCAAGTACTTGACTGGAATGAACCAGCAATTAATTTTTACAGAAAGTATCATTCAGATTTTGATGCTGGTTGGTTGAACGTTGCACTTTCAAAAGAGCAAATTAAAAGCTTAAATTATTTATTATAAAAACTTATTATACAGATAGTTATAAAAATTATAAAAACCATTGATAAAGGTATTTAAATTTGGTGGATTTGCAGTTTCAGATGCAGAATCCGTTAAGAATCTAGCAAAAATTATAGGTACAAATAGTAGTAATCAGATTTTAATCATTGTTTCTGCAATGGGAAAAACTACTGATGCACTTGAAAAACTCTGCAAGTTATACGTGGAAGGAAACGACGATGCACAAGAAATTCTCAAAGCAATAAAACAATTCCATGAAAACATCATGATTGAACTTTTTGAAACCAAAGTTCATCCTATTTTTGATGAGATTGCGAATACCTTTGTTGAAATAGAATGGATGCTAGAGGATGAGCCACATTCAAATTATGATTTTAACTATGACCAAATAGTTTCGATAGGTGAATTTCTTTCAAGCAGAATTGTAGCTGCTTATTTAAATACATATAAAATAGATACCAAATGGATGGACGCGAGAGATTTCATCCACACTGACAATACCTATAGGGAAGGAATTATAGATATGGATAAAACCAGATCTTCAATACCCTTATTAAAGAATATACTAGAAAAGCAAACAGTTATTACACAGGGTTTTATTGGAGGAACTTCAGAAAATTTTAGTACTACGCTAGGTCGTGAAGGCTCTGATTACTCTGCTGCCATATTTGCTTCCTGTCTAAATGCAGAATCTCTTACCGTTTGGAAGGATGTTCCCGGCATTATGAATGCCGACCCAAGATTGTTTAAAGAGGCAGTAAAATATGAGGAGCTCCCCTATTCTGAGGCATTGGAGATGGCTTATTATGGAGCAACAGTTATTCACCCTAAAACAATAAAACCATTACAGAATGCAGGAGTTCCGCTGTTTGTTAGGTCATTCTTGTTTCCAGATGAAATGGGAACCCGAATTGACTCATCTGCCAAACTGAATACCGACATATCTGCAATAATTGTCAAGCAAAATCAGATGTTATTATCGATCTCTTTAAAGGATTTTTCATTCATTGATGAACATATTCTTATTTTTTTATTACAAGGTATTTCAGAAGCTCATATCAAACTAAATATGATGCAGCGTTCTGCGCTAAGTTTGTCTGTATGCTTTAATCAGGATGAAGCTAAATTTAATAAGCTATATGATACGCTAAAGGATACGTTTAAATGTAAGTATAATGAAGGACTAGATCTTATTACCGTACGACATTTTAAAAGAGATAAATTGGAAACTATACTAGCAGGAAGAACTGTAATGATGGAGCAATTCAGCAGGAACACTGCACAAATAATCTTGCAGTAAAGTTGTGAATAAGAACATATTAGATAGCGAAGTACAGAAGTTCATAAACCATAACTTAGCTGTTGATATACCCACTCTAAGCCTTAAAAAGAGTCCCTTTGCTTTAGTAAGTTCAAAAGAACTAGCTGAACAAATAGATAGCAAAAAAAGATGTGAATTAAAACTACCCAGCTGGTTTAAGGCACAAGGTATCTATTACCCGGCAAAAATTGCCATTGAACAAGCATCATCAGAAATTACAGCAAAATATAAAGCAGAATTAATTCTAGGTGATGAGCTTATCGACCTTACTGGAGGTATTGGTATTGACACCTTATTTTTTGCTATGAAAGCAAAGTCTGTAACCCATTGTGAAATTAATCAGGAGCTTTCTGAAATAGCTGAATATAATTCAAGAATATTTGGTCTTGACATCAATTATATTCATTCAAATGGCTTAGACTATCTTCTTACCTCAAATAAAACATTTAGCACCATTTATATTGATCCTTCAAGAAGAATTAACTCAAAGAAGGTTTTTATGCTCAAAGATTGTGAACCCGATATCATCAGTAATTTGCAACTATTAAGAGATCATTCATCACGCATTATAATTAAATCGGCTCCCCTACTTGATATTCAATCATCAATAAAAGAATTAAAACAGGTAAGCTCAATCCATGTTGTAAGTATCAAAAATGAGTGTAAGGAATTACTGATCATTATAGATAAAGAACAGGAAACTGATGACCCACTGATTACTTGTGCCTTATTAGGAGATGATGAAAAAACCTATGGCTTTAAACTATCAGAAGAGAAAGAATTCCAAATTCATAAGTACTCTGAGCCTTTAGAATATATTTATGAACCTGATGCAGCACTACTTAAGGCAGGATGTTTTAAGCTGATTACCCGCGATTTTAATAGTAATAAAATTCATCAGCATACTCATTTATATACCTCCACTGAATTACTAAATTCATTTCCAGGTAGAACGTTTATTTTAAAAAAAGCATGGGACTATGGTACGTTTATAAAGGAAAATCAAGTCAAGAAAGCTAATATTATTTGCAGAAACTTTGGTTTAAGCCCAGAAGAGATCAAGAAAAAATTAAAGATCAATGATGGTGGTATCGAGTACCTATTATTTTGTACCGGACCTAAAAATGAACGATTGGTTTTAAACTGCCAACGATTAGTTTGATAATTGAAATTATTATAATTATGAACTAGGCTAGCTTTTTAATTTATAAAATAGGTATTAGATCTATCCAACTAGAAAATTAATAACCTTGAGCGAGTTGTAAATAAATGAATCTCTAAAAAAAGGAGTTCTAAAAGAACTCCTCTAGTATTTTGATAAGAATTATTTGTTTGGTTGCGGAGTCATACGCAAATAGGGTTTGATCTCTGTAAACCCTTTTGGAAATTTAGCAGGAATATCTGCCGTTTTAATAGCAGGAATAACAACCACATCTTCACCTTGTTTCCAGTCGGCAGGAGTTGCTACACTATAATTTGCTGTTAATTGTAGTGAATCAATTACTCTTAATATTTCAACAAAATTTCTACCTGTTGAAGCAGGATAGGTGATCATTAATTTGATTTTTTTATCAGGTCCTATCACGAATAAAGAACGAACTGTAAATGTTTCTGAAGCATTAGGATGCATCATTCCATACATTTCAGCAACTTCTCTATTTTCATCAGCGATGATCGGGAAATTAACTTCTACATGCTGGGTTTCATTGATATCATTGATCCATCCCTTGTGAGATTCAACAGAATCTACACTTAAGGCGATTACTTTTACATTACGCTTATCAAATTCACTCTTTAATGAAGCTGTTTTTCCTAATTCAGTAGTACATACAGGAGTGTAATCTGCCGGGTGCGAAAAAAGCACTGACCAACTATCACCTAAATAATCGTAAAAACTGATGTCACCCTGAGATGTCTTTGCAGTAAAATTCGGTGCAAGATCGCCTAGTTTCAAATTCATAATAGTATAATTTAAAATACGTTTAATAATCTACTAATTTACTAGATATTCTTGAGTAGTTCAAAAAAAAGCTTCCTGATTTATAAATCAGGAAGCTTTTTTTACAATCAAATGGTTTGATTAATCTTTAAAGAGTATTACTGAAGTCAAGGCTATAAAGATTAATTTAGAAGCCATAATTTATTGCTTTATCAATTTTCTAGGCCTATCATCGATCATCCCATTGAATTTATTTCTTTCTAAGACTTGATTTAATACTTTTTCTTCAGAAACAGACATTCCAGAAATACTGCTTAATGTATTACCCTTGGAGCTCACTGAGAAAAATCCTTTTTCGGAGTATGCTAAAGCAGCTGCTAAAAGCGCTTCTCTCGCATCACCAAAATCTTTAGTTACATCATCTGCAAGTGTTTTATCAACTACTAATCCTTCATAAAATCCACCATAATTCTTTTGATTCCTAGTTTCAAACTGTGGTACGTAAAGATCTAAAACATCAATATTAATAGCAAAAAACCCAACTGGTTTACCATAGGTTTGACGACCAATCAACTTTATTTCATTTGGCATAACCCCCTTCAGGTTATTAATCACTAATTCACTCGCAGAAGCCGTTCCACTAAGTACCAAGAAATAAATCTTTTTAAATTCTGCTGCACCTTCCTTGGCAAAATTTTCAATATTCCCTGCATCAACAGTTGGTTTATAATTAATATCCGCGTAGGTTGCCCATTTACCGTTTACACCTTTAGTAAATGTCTGAAGTTTACCACTGGCATCTAGTAAAGGTTGATTAGCTAATATTTGTGCAAGCCCATCTTGCATAGTTTTTGTCCAAAAGGTTGTATACATTACCTGACCATTTACGGAAGCAGGCGCTATCAGATTGGTAAATACATCAGAAGTAGCCACAGAACCACCACCATTATAACGTAGATCCACAATTAATTCAGAAGCACCATCAGTTTGGAATTTTCCAATCGCCGCTCTGAGGCCATCTCTTGAATTGGTGGTAAAACTATTATAAGCTATGTACCCAACTTTTTTACTACCAACGGTAAATGTTTTGGTTACCAATATTGGATTGTTAGCATAGGTGGCTCTTGCAATGGTCAAACTTTGACTGCTTCCATCAGGTTTTTTGACTGTCATAGAAACTGTTGTTCCACTTCCAAATATAGCTGTAGAAACAAAAGATACATTCGCTGATGAAGATGTACTTAAGGCTGACCCTGTTCTTCCGTTTACAGTTATAATCTGGTAGCCCCTTACAAGTCCTGCCGTAGCAGCAGGAGAACCTGGAGAAACGTATTTAATTCGAAGATCTTCTGTTGGAGTAGATGAATTTCCATCATCATCATTATAAAATACGGAGAAGCCAAAATCACCACTTACTCCACCTAATGAAGTAGATACTCCACCATTATCAAGAAATGAATATTTATCTACAGGTTTATTTGTTCCGGGCAATTTAATTATTGCATCGAGAACTGCCTGATCTGAAGAATATGATCTGGGTTTAAATATTTCATAGGTAGGCATACCCTCATTCCAGAAATAAGTATCCTTAGCATAAAGATAAATTGAATCCTTTGTTAATTCGGCTCTGGTAGGAGGTACAACCAACACTGGTGGTGTTGTTGTGGTTGTTGTTGAATTAGTCTTAGGATTTTTCTTGCAAGCAGAAACAAGAATTAAAACACTGAATGCGAAAATGATCGGTTTTTTAAAAGACCTCAAAATGATTTTATTTAACATATATTTTTTAAAGTTTATAACGGTTAGTTTTTTATTAAAAAAATAAATTAGGATCAAATTTACATAAATTCATTAACATTTAAATAATCTACGCCACTTGAACAAGCAAATTCTTTATCAATTACTGTATTACCAATGATTAAAATATCCTTCCTTAATAAATTGTGTTGTTTTAATATATACGACAATACGTCGGACTCTGGTTTTGGGTTTATCTCTTGAGCATAATAAACCTTTAAATAATTTTCAAGACCATTCCACTCCGTTTGCATGATCTTATTAATCTGAATTTCAGGTTTACCATTTGTAATGATGAATATATCTTTTCTATCAATAACTATTTCTTGAAGCAGAGTGAGCACATTTGAAAACAACAACAACTTCAAAGGTAATCTGGCAGTAAAATAAAGCCGCTCAAAATTATCTCTGTATTTTTCATTAATACCAAATACTTCTTTGGCCCTATCAAAAATACCATTATCACCATGGTGTACATATGATTTTTTAAAAAATTCAATCATATCTGCTGCCAGAGGAAACGTTTCTGTGAATTCTATAAAATTGGAAAACAAATAATATACCTGCAAAAGATAGTCTCTTTCAGGATAAAGAACATCATCCAATTCAAATACAAAAGCCTTCTTTCTATGATCAAGATCAATATATTTTAGCATATCAGACAATAAATGAACCAACTATTAGCTGATTATTTCTTAATTCCCATTTAAAAACACCATTTTCTTCATTTAAAATCAATGCACTCTCTTTGGTAATATTCCCTGCACATACCGTTCCATCAATCAAGACAACTAAATTTGAAGAAAGAAATGGTAAATCGTTTAATCTTGTTTTTATCCATTTTATGGAAGAAACAACAAGTTTAATGTCAAATTCTTCAAAAAGTTGCCGAGATTTTGAAAATTCAACAATTTCATCAGGCAACAGCGGGTAATTTTCTATTATTTGATGATCCAAACAGATCTTTAGAACTTCATGGATAAAACTCGAAGAATTGGTAGAGGGAATCTTTAAAAATCTTTTTCCAGCCAAAACAGGAATATCCATATCAGAAGCAAACCATATATCTTCAGTATTTAGAATACGTGCAAGTTGAAAAGCTGCAGAATTAGTGGCAACAGTGATCAATACAGACATTTTAATAATTAATTATTTGTCCATCTTTCATTAATACTTTTCTATCTGCCAGATTAGCAAGATTTTCATTATGAGTAACAATCACAAAGGTTTGATTCAGAGTATCACGCAGCTTGACAAACAAATAATGTAGATTTTCTGCGTTATTTGAATCCAAATTTCCGGATGGTTCATCAGCTAGTATTATTGCAGGATCATTCACCATAGCCCTTGCTACTGCCACACGTTGCTGTTCGCCGCCCGACATTTCACTGGGTTTGTGATTCGCACGATCTGAAAGACCAAGTAGTTCCAATAATTCAAATGCCTTATTTTCTGCATCTTTTTTACTTTTACCAGCAATAAAAGCCGGAATACATATATTTTCTAAGGCAGTAAATTCAGGAAGTAAATGATGAAATTGAAAAATGAACCCAATTTGCTCATTTCTGAATGCACTCATTTTTTTTGAGGAGAGTGTATGAACATCCACATTATTCAACCTGACTGTTCCATGATCAGGCTGTTCAAGAGTACCAATAACATGCAGAAGAGTGCTTTTTCCGGCACCTGAAGCGCCAATAATCGTAATGATCTCTCCTCTTTTAACATCAAGATCAACCCCTTTCAGGATCTGTAAATTACCGTATGATTTTTTAATTCCTCTTGCCTGAAACATAGATTTTGACTGTATTAATATGTAAATGTGCAAATTGTTTGTTAGAGTAAGGTCTGGGCACAAAAAAAAGACTTGTTTTTTGCATTTGTTATTTTCAGGTTTGCAATAAAAACGTAGTTTTACGACAAATAACGATTAAATGAATATTCACGAATATCAAGGTAAAGCAATATTAAAAAGCTTCGGCGTCAGAGTTCAAGAAGGCATTGTTGCCGATACTGCTGAACAAGCTGTTGAGGCAGCTAAAAAGCTAAAAGTAGATTACAATTCAGACTGGGTAGTTATCAAAGCCCAGATACATGCAGGCGGGCGTGGAAAAGGCGGTGGTGTTAAGCTGGCAAAAAATCTGGAAGAAGTAAGAGAAAAAGCAGGAAAAATAATAGGAATGCAATTAATTACACCACAAACCGGACCTGAAGGTAAGTTGGTTAGCAAAGTTTTGATTGCACAAGACGTTTACTACCCTGGTGAGAGCGAAACAAAAGAATTTTATGTGAGCGTATTGCTAGACAGATCCAGAGGTCGTAATATCATCATGTATTCTACAGAAGGTGGAATGGATATTGAAGAAGTTGCAGAACATACACCTCATTTAATATTCAAAGAAGAAATAGATCCAAAGGTTGGACTTCAGGGATTTCAGGCTCGTAAAATAGCCTTTAATCTGGGATTGAGTGGAGATGCATTCAAAGATATGACCAAATTCATTGCTTCTTTGTATAAGGCATATGAAGCTACTGATTCATCTATGTTTGAGATTAACCCAGTCTTAAAAACATCTGATAATAAAATTCTTGCGGTTGATGCAAAAGTAAACCTGGATGATAACGGACTTTTTCGCCATCCTGATTTTGCTGCGTTGCGTGATACATCAGAAGAAGATCCAACAGAAGTGGAAGCAAGTAAATCAAATCTGAACTATGTTAAACTTGACGGAAACGTTGGTTGTATGGTTAATGGTGCTGGTCTTGCCATGGCTACAATGGATATCATCAAACTCGCCGGTGGTGAGCCTGCCAATTTTCTTGATGTTGGTGGATCTGCAAATGCAGAAACAGTCAAAGCTGGTTTTAATATTATCCTTTCTGATCCAAATGTGAAAGCAATTATGATAAATATCTTTGGGGGAATTGTACGCTGCGATCGTGTTTCTCAGGGTGTTATTGACGCATACAAAGAGATTGGAAATATTCCAGTTCCAATTATTGTACGTCTTCAGGGAACCAATGCTGTTGAAGCAAAAAAATTAATTGATGAATCAGGACTTCAGGTATACTCTGCTATTCTTCTTAAAGAAGCCGCTGCATTAGTAACCAAGGTTCTTGAAAATAAATAATTACTAATTTTTGTCGTTCCTGCCCCAAACAGGGATGGCGAATTTTTTAATTTTTGAGGTTGTTTCAAAACTACACTATTATACTAGTTTAAAAACCTGTTCCTTTTACTAGGTATTTTTTGTGAACTACTTAGCCCATTATACTTTAACTCTTTTTACCTTGGTAAAAAAGTAAAATTGAAAGCTAAGCCCTACATAAATCCACAAAAAAAGTAAGCTAAAAGCTACCTGCTAAAAAATATAATATCTAAAATTATTTAACTGTATCGATAACAGCTTTAAATGCATCTGGATGATTCATTGCAAGATCAGCTAGAACCTTACGGTTCAATTGATTGCCATTTGC
>CAMDQV010000005.1 GCA_945906015.1 Pedobacter schmidteae
TACCATCGATATCCTGAATCTTAAACGAATGGATAGAGGGAGGTGTAGTAAGGAACATGGCGAGTACTATGAGTAGTGTTTTCATGATATAAAGTTAAATTTAAAAAGTAAATAAATATTAAAAGATTGGTTAAGAAATTAAAACTAACAATTATCTGACAATGAAGAATAAAATCAAAAATTTAGTTGTCCAAACAATTCAGACCCTTAACATGCCCCGGAATGCCCTGCCGGCGTAGTAAGATTCTGCACCGTTATGATACACAAACTGTCTGTTTAACTAATTTCATAAAAATTTCTTGAACAAAAAAGCCCCACCATTTTTGGCAGGGCTTTATACTTTGAACTTTTTACTTAACTACATCCTCCCTGAGTACCGCAGTTTAAACACTTATAACAAGTACCCGATCTAACCATGATATGCCCACAATTACCGCATGCAGGAGCATCCGACTGTCCGCCACCTGAAATATCAAGTACTGGCTTTAATTGTACCCCTGATGAAGTGGTTGATACAGTCACGGGGGTTTCTACGAAGGTGTTGGTAGTATCTGTATTCACATCTTCGTCAGTCATTTGTGGATTACCCAAAATTACTTTCTGCTCAGTTAGTACATGAACCAGATCAGTACGGTTCAGGTACTCATATCCAAGCATTCTGAAGATATAATCTACAATTGAGGTAGCGCTTTTGATGTTATCATGACCGCTAACCATACCTGATGGTTCAAAACGGGTGAAGGTAAACTTATCGACAAACTCCTCCAATGGCACTCCATACTGAAGGCCAACTGAAACAGCAATAGAGAAACAGTTCATCAAAGAACGGAAAGTTGCCCCTTCTTTGTGCATATCCACAAAGATCTCACCCAATGTTCCATCTTCGTATTGTCCTGTACGAACGAATACTGTTTGACCGCCAACTGCCGCTTTCTGAGTGAATCCGCCACGTTTACTAGGTAGGTTCTTACGTTCCACAACAGATGATAACTGACGCTTGAACTTGGTGTCAGTAGAACGCTCCAGGATTGCTCTTGCAGCCTCCAACACCTGATCAGCAGTAAGATCGCTCAATTTAACATTTGCAGCCTGACCTAATACTTCTTCAACAGTATCTAGTTTATCTTCCTTACTGTCAGATGATTTGGTAGATAATGGTTGAGATAATTTACTACCGTCACGATAAAGAGCGTTAGCTTTAACACCAAGTTTCCATGATAGTTCGTAACAATCTTTAATCTCTTCAACTGTTGCCTCATTTGGCAAGTTAACAGTTTTTGAAATCGCACCTGAAAGGAAAGGTTGTGCTGCAGCCATCATTTTGATATGGCCGTGGGCATGTATGTAGCGCTCACCCTTTTGTCCGCATTTATTGGCACAATCAAATATATCGTAATGCTCTTCTTTCAAATAAGGAGCACCTTCAACAGTCATTGTTCCACAGATGTATTCATTTGCTTCAGCAATTTGCTGGCGATTGAAACCAATGGCGCGTAACAGATTGAAATCAGGAGAAGAATATTGCTCAGCTTTGAATCCTAAACGATTTAAACACTCTTCACCAAGGCTCCACTGATTAAATACGAAACCAATTTCAAAAGCGGCAAGCAATGATTTATCAATTTTTTCTAATTCATCTTGAGTAAATCCTTTGGCAGCAAGGCTGTCAAAATTGATGTGTGGCGCAGCATTAAGTGTTGCAGCACCTTTTGCATAATTTACTATTGCTTCAATTTCATGCTCTTTATAGCCTAGGTTGCGCAAAGCTCCAGGAACACTTTGATTGATAATTTTAAAGTAACCACCACCTGAAAGCTTCTTGAATTTAACCAATGCAAAATCTGGCTCGATACCTGTTGTATCGCAATCCATTACCAGGCCAATTGTTCCGGTTGGTGCAATTACAGTTGTTTGAGCATTACGATATCCGTATTTTTCACCTAGCTCAACTGCCTTATCCCATGAATTACATGCAGCTGAAAGTAAATAATCAGGGCAGTATTTCGGATCAATTCCCGGAGGCGCAATTTCAAGACCTTCGTAGGCATCAGTATTGTATGCAGCATAACGATGATTACGCATGACACGTAACATGTGCTTTTTGTTGTTTTCGTATTTCTTGAATGTACCTAACTCTTTGGCCATTTCTGCCGAAGTTGAATAGGCCGTACCCGTCAAGATCGCTGTAATAGCACCACCAATTGCGCGGGCTTTATCACTATCGTAAGGAATACCAGCAACCATTAGCATTGAACCAAGGTTAGCATAGCCTAAACCAAGTGTGCGATAGTCAAATGATAATTGCGCAACCTCTTTTGAAGGGAACTGCGCCATTAAAACTGAAATCTCTAGAACCACAGTCCAAACACGGCAAGCATGCTCAAAGCCCTTCACATCAAACACTAATGTTTGAGGATCAAAGAAATGAGCCAAGTTAATTGAAGCTAAATTACAGGCAGTATTGTCCAAGAACATATATTCTGAACAAGGGTTAGATGCATTGATGCGTCCACCTTCAGGGCAAGTATGCCACTCGTTGATAGTGGTATCATACTGCATACCGGGATCTGCACATGCCCAAGTAGCGAAAGAAATGTCTTGCCATAATTTTTCTGCAGAAATAGACTTAACTGGTTTTCCGCTGATACGGCCAATTAAATCCCAGTTTTCGCCATTCTCAAGTGCTTTGAAGAATGCGTTTGGTACACGTACAGAGTTGTTTGAGTTTTGTCCTGAAACAGTCCGATAAGCTTCGCCTTCATAATCGGAAGAGTATCCTGCAGCTATTAAAGCAGCTACTTTTTTCTCCTCTTCAACTTTCCAGTTTACAAATCCTTCAATTTCAGGGTGATCAAGATCCAGACATACCATTTTGGCAGCGCGACGTGTGGTACCACCTGATTTGATTGCTCCTGCAGCGCGGTCACCTATTTTAAGAAATGACATTAGTCCTGATGAGTAGCCACCACCTGAAAGTTTTTCACTTTCTCCGCGAATAGACGAGAAGTTTGTACCCACTCCTGATCCATATTTAAAAATTCTTGCTTCTCTAACCCAAAGGTCCATGATACCGCCATCATTCACCAAGTCATCACTTACAGAAAGTATGAAACAGGCATGAGGCTGCGGACGTTCGTAAGCAGATGTTGATTTCTCAAGCTGATCTGTATCAGGATTTACAAAATAATGTCCCTGTGGCTTTCCTGTAATACCATAAGAGCTATGTAAACCGGTATTGAACCATTGTGGTGAATTTGGTGCAGCCAATTGACCTACGATCGTATAAACCAGCTCATCATAAAATATAGAAGAATCTTTTTTGCTTGCAAAATAATTGTAGCGCTCACCCCATGATTGCCAGCAATGCGCCATACGATGTGCTACCTGTTTGATACTGCTTTCTGATGAAGTTGTTCCATCCGGCTGAGGCACTCCAGCTTTACGGAAATATTTCTGGGCCAGAATATCAGTAGCAACCTGACTCCAGCTACCAGGTACTTCTACATTATTCATTTCGAATACGGCATCTCCTGCTGGGTTACGAATCACCGAGGTACGTTTCTCATAATTAAAGAGATCGTAAACGTTAACACCCTCTTTGGTGAAATATCTTTGAAATTCGAGACCTTTTCCGGTTCCTTTGGCAGCTGTTTTTATAGAAGATTTACTCATATTGAATTGATTAATGTTGTTATTGAGTTATTTACCCTTAAAAAATTGTTTGGGGGTTTTTAATCAAATCTATAAGTTGGCGACATTTATATACAATCAGAGTTTTCCACAGAATGTTAGTGTATCAATCATCCAGCACTTAATTAGATATTAAAAGCTTGTTTTAAAGGGACTTATCTATGTGGAAAACTCTAAAAAATTGATGTTTTAGCCATTTTTATTTACACTTGAATTTACACAAAAAAAGCCGGTTAAAGCCGGCTTTTTTCACAGGTATTTGAACCTGTAATAACACGATGGAATTTTAGTATTTATTCTATAATCGTTAATTTGATCATATTGGTCTTCCCTTTTTTCTCAATTGGAATTGCCGCTGTATTGATTACCACATTTCCGGGCTCAACAAGCTTCTCTGATTTTAATATCTGGTTCACATCACGGAACGTTTTATCAGTACTTTCAAATTGATCATAATAAAACCCGCGTACACCCCAAAGTAAACTCAGGGTATTCAAAAGTTTAATATTACTTGTGAAAATAAAGGTTGCCGCCTTTGGACGGTAGCTTGATATTTCAAAGGCTGTATAGCCTGAAGAAGTCATTGAAATGATCCCTACAGCATGAGTCTTCTCGGCAAGAAACACAGCCGATCCGCAAACTGCGTCACCCATATACGTTGGAGAGTTTTCATTCAAGATTTTAGCGGTGCTGTAAGGATAATCATTCTCTTCAACATTTCTAACGATCTTTTGCATGGTTTCTATCACAATTAATGGATATTCTCCTACAGAAGTCTCACCGCTCAGCATTACTGCATCAGCACCATCAAGAACAGAATTGGCTACATCATTCACTTCAGCTCGCGTAGGACGCGGACTAGTAATCATGCTTTCCAGCATTTGGGTAGCTACAATTACAGGCTTAGAAGCAGCACGGCATTTCCTGGCAATCATTTTCTGCAACAAAGGAACCTGCTCCATAGGCATTTCTACTCCCAGATCGCCACGAGCAACCATCACACCATCAGTAGCTTCAATGATCTCATCAATATTATCAATAGCTTCAGGCTTCTCAATTTTCGCAATTACCCGTGCGACATTACCGCTTCTTCCAATGATTCTCTTTAATTCAATAATATCATCAGCAGAACGTACAAATGATAAACCAATCCACTCCACATCATTTTTTAAGGCAAATTCAAGATTAATCAGATCTTCTTCCGTTAAACTTGGAATTGACACTTTTGTATTAGGAAGGTTTACTCCTTTACGAGATGTAAGCAATCCACCATATACCACTTCACATTGAACAGTATCCTTATTGTTCGTTCTGAGAACTCTCATCTGGATCTTGCCATCATCAAGAAGAATGATCTCTCCGGCACGAACATCACTTGGAAAGTTTTGATAAGTGATATAAATTTGCTTCTCATCACCGATCATTTCTTTAGTAGTGATCTCGATCTTATGACCGCTAGCCAAATTGACACCTCCTTCCTTCACTAAACCTATCCGAATCTTTGGGCCCTGCAAATCAGCAAGTATTCCAACATTAGTTTTATATTTCTTATTTATATCCCTGATAACATCAATCACCTTCTGGTGATCTTCTTGACTACCATGAGAAAAATTTAATCTACAAACGTCAACACCAGCCTTTATCATGTTTAACAATACTTCTTTCTTAGAGGAAGCAGGGCCTAATGTGGCTACAATTTTAGTTCTGTTATGAACTGTTTTCATCAGCTTTATATTAT
The DNA here is from genome assembly GCA_945906015.1 of Pedobacter schmidteae. Classification (GTDB taxonomy): domain Bacteria; phylum Bacteroidota; class Bacteroidia; order Sphingobacteriales; family Sphingobacteriaceae; genus Daejeonella; species Daejeonella schmidteae_A. The sequence continues at coordinate 5,429 of CAMDQV010000005.1, forward strand.
TTTTAAATTATTTTTTTAATCATTTGTGTACTAAATACACCAACTCCAAAGGGCTAAAATATGAGATTTTCTTTGGATTTCAATTTTTTAGGGTCAACTTCTACTGCAACGAGCACCTCCGGAACCTTATTTAATTTGCTAATTATCAGCTTCAGGTCGTCGCCATCAATGTAATTCCTGATCAATAAAAAGAAATCTACTTTTTTCATTTCGGGCACCAAAAAACCTTCCGTACCTTTATTGGAAATAATATAGAGCTCTGTTTCCGTTTGCGGCATCAGATAAAAATATCTGCTAAAATAAAAATTTTCGTCGCCGGCATTGAAAGCAAGCTCTAAATCAGTAATCTTGCAAAAATCAGTTCCAAGTTGCTTATTAATTTTAAAACAAAACATATAGTCTTTTAGTTGCGAAGTAATAGCCAGCAACACGAAGTCAAGGTCAAGTTCAAATTTTAAAGTAGTTCTGTTCAACGTTTATTTTTTGTGCTAAATTACAAATGTAATAAGCTTAAACATTTAAATTATTGACTTATAAAATTGCTAAAAACAAAAAGGTTTGAAAATTGATAGAATTTATTTTTCTTTGCATAGAATTATTTAACAATTAAATCATAAAACCATGTCTGATATCGCTTCAAGAGTTAAAGCAATTATCGTTGAAAAATTAGGTGTTGACGAAAGTGAAGTTACACCAGAGGCATCATTCACCAATGATCTTGGTGCCGATTCACTAGACACCGTGGAATTAATCATGGAGTTTGAGAAAGAATTTAATGTAGCTATCCCTGATGACCAGGCTGAAACTATCGGTACTGTAGGTCAAGCTATCGCTTATTTAGAAAAGAACGTAAAGTAATTTACGATACCCTCATATAAATGGAGCTTAAAAGAGTTGTTGTTACAGGACTAGGTGCGCTTACTCCAATTGGAAACACTGTTCCAGAATTCTGGAACAGTTTGATCAATGGGGTAAGCGGCGCCGCTCCTATAACGCACTACGATCCTGAAAAATTTCGTACAAAATTCGCCTGTGAAGTTAAGAACTTCAATCCGGAAGATTTTTTGGAGAAAAAAGAAGCTCGTAAACTAGATCCATTTGTTCATTATGCAATCGTTGCATCTGACGAGGCTATTAAAGATTCTGGCTTAGACTTCCAAAATCTCGATACTAATCGAATTGGGGTAATCTGGGGTTCTGGTATTGGTGGTTTAAAAACCTTTACCGACGAAGTGGTGAACTTCGCCAATGGGGATGGGACTCCACGGTTCAATCCATTTTTCATTCCTAAAATGATTCTGGACATCGCTCCTGGCCATATCTCAATTAGACATGGCTTACGCGGTCCGAATTTTTCTACTGTTTCTGCTTGCGCTTCTTCTACCAATGCGCTAATCGATGCATTTAACTATATCCGATTGGATATGGCTGACATTATTGTTTCAGGAGGTTCAGAAGCAATTATCAATGAGTCAGGCATGGGTGGTTTCAATGCCATGCATGCACTTTCTACGCGCAATGATGATCCAAAAACCGCATCCCGACCTTTTGACAAAGACCGAGATGGTTTTGTTGCAGGAGAAGGGGCAGGAAGTATAATTCTGGAAGAATTAGAGCATGCATTAGCAAGAGGTGCTAAAATTTATGCTGAACTTGTAGGTGGGGGTATGAGTGCTGATGCAAATCATATAACTGCACCACATCCTGAAGGTCTTGGTGCTAAACTGGTTATGACCAATGCACTGAGAGATGCTCATATGTCTCCTTCTGATATTGATTATATTAATGTTCATGGCACTTCTACTCCTCTGGGAGATATAAGCGAAGTAAAAGCTATCCTTGATATGTTTCAGGAAGATGCCTTCAAACTAAATATCAGCTCAACAAAATCAATGACGGGCCACCTTTTGGGTGCTGCCGGAGCCGTTGAAGCAATTGCAGTAATTCTTTCTGTACAAAATGACATTATTCCACCAACAATAAATCATTTTACAGATGATCCTGGTTTTGATCCAAGATTAAATTTCACATTTAATAAGGCTCAAAAACGTACCGTAAATGCTGCTTTAAGCAATACTTTCGGATTTGGAGGGCACAATGCTTCTGTGATCTTCAAAAAATACAAGGCCTGATCATCCTAGTCATTAAATTTCCTTACAGTATCTCTTTAAAGCTGTATATTAGTTAGTATCAATTTGATTTACGGTCATTAATGCCATTTTTAAGAATCTATAAACTCTACTTTTCGCCAAATCGCAAGTACATAAGATCTTTAGAGAACCTATTGGGTTATGTTCCTGGAAATTTACGACTTTATCGTATGGCTTTCAGACACCGTTCTGTTGCTGTTGAGGTTAAAAACGGAGCTAAAAACAGTAACGAACGACTTGAATTTTTAGGGGATGCTATATTAGGGTCGGTAGTGGCTGAGTTGTTATTTAAAATGTACCCGTATAAAGACGAGGGCTTTTTAACTGAAATGCGATCAAAAATAGTGAGCCGATCAAACCTGAACCAGCTGGCTAAACGTCTTGGTCTCGATGAACATATTGAACTTGATAACAAAGTGCTGAGTCATAACAACAAACAAGGCTCTCTGTTAGGAGATACTTTTGAAGCGATGATCGGCGCTATTTACATGGATAAGGATTATAATTTTACAAGAAATTTCCTCCTAAAACGCATTATTAAACCACATATTGACATCCATACCCTCGAACTTACTGAAACTAATTTTAAAAGTAAACTGATTGAATGGTGTCAGCACCATGGAAAAGATATCACTTTTGAAATAATCCCCAATGAAGAAGGAGAAAATACCAAGCTCTTTACAATCAGGGTAAATGTAGATGGAGAAAGTTGCGCCATTGGCCGAGATTATAACAAGAAGAACGCAGAAAAGCTGGCAGCAGAAAAAGCCTGCGAGTTCTTACATATTTAGGCAAATGATCAGAATTTTTAAAAATGCTAGTGCAATTTTATTCCTGATCTATAGTATGATGGTATTTATTGCTGCCATGATACTTGTCTTTCCATTCATTCTGATCAGTTCAATACTATTTAAAGAAAAACAGGCACAGAATATCATTTTTCTCTTTCTTAAACTTTGGGCATGGGTCTTTTCATTAGTATGCTTTTTTCCGGTCAGAATTAGGGGATACAAACACAAAAATCAGGATAAAGCCTTTATATATGTATGCAACCATAATTCATATTTAGACGCAATTGCCGTTGTAATTGGTATTTCAGGCTCAGTAAAGCCTTTAGGTAAAATTGAAATGGTTAAAACTCCCCTTTTTGGGATGATCTACAAGAGAGTTGTAGTTTTGATTGACAGGAAAAATAAAGAAAGTCGTGCACGTAGTGTTGAAGAATTGAAGATTGACCTTGCCCGGGGACAATCTATTCTGATATTCCCGGAAGGTACAATGAACAAAACTGAAGCAGGCCTAGCCGACTTTTATGATGGAGCATTCAGGCTTGCTATTGAAACTCAAACAGATATAGCACCTATGGTTATTTTAAATGCAAGAAACCTCCTCCCAAGGGCAAATCCTCTTAGCGTAAAACCAGGATTGATCACCTGCATTTTTGATGAACCTGTGTACGTAGCCGGACTTAAAGCAGAAGACTTGGAAGATTTAAAGGCTAAGGTTCGAAAGCGAATGGAGAATTTAATGAAAATTTCGGTTTAATATTTTAACTTCTTCTCAGTTAGGTCTTTAGCCTTTGGCAATGGAGGCAAACTTTTGAGTCCCTTTGGGCGACCTGAATTGTTAAATGTTTGAAGCGATCTTTTAAGGTAGTTGATCAAGGCGTATTCATCCCAGGTAGATAATGATTCATAATCTGGGCGAAATGTAATCATGAAATTTTTCAGATTAAGGCTGTCTAATCCGGTAATATTTTGCACAGTATAGGCATTAAACCTCCGATCAACCTCCGATTGCCGCAGCTCGTTCGTATAATAGGAATTAAACCTGCGCGCCTGTCCGGGTGTTTTACCAACGAGCTCATAAATTGCAGTAAGTGGCTGAAAAATATAGGCTAACCAGGGAGGTTTCCCGGCATAATAGGAACCTTTTTTTCGGTATTGATCTTTTATCTCATCCAGTTCCTGCTTTTTACTTTGGCCCTGAACCATCACTTCTGAAAGCTTGATTACGGGCTGAAGCCTCAGAACAAGATCAGAAAGATCAGGCAGAACAAGGATCAGTTCGGTATATCCAGATTTTGAAAAATTAAGGGTGTCGCCCTTCAAGGCTGGTATTCTAAACAATCCATATTCATCACTTTGGCTGATTCGCTTAGTTCTTTTATTAAGAATAAACACATTGCCAAGTTTTGATACACCAGATTTTTCCATGATTAGCCCCCTTACTGCAGGTTCCTGGGCATACAAAAACCTATTTGCAGAACAAATAAATAGGATAGCCACAATAAATGCAATAAGAACCTGTTTCATCTGTATCAAAATTAGCAAAACATAGGCTGTGATTATCTAAAATAATATTAAATAGCGTAATTAATAGGCTTTAAGCCTTTCCAATTAAATCTTATCTTTGCCGTATGATTAAATCCATGACAGGCTATGGTTTGGCTACCAATGATTTTGCCCACGCAAAATATACGGTTGAGATCAAATCATTGAACAGTAAGTTCCTGGAACTTTCTTTAAAGATTCCAAAGGCATTTTCTGATAAAGAGTTTTTATTAAGAAATGAATGTGCCAGGCAAATTGAACGCGGGAAGTTAAATATTAGTATCAACATTGAATATGCAGAAACTACATTAAAGACCTCCAGCATCAATCAGCCATTACTTAGTCATTATTATGCTCAGCTTAAGGAATCAGCGGATAACTTAGGAGATACTGGCAGCAACCTGTTTCAAATAGCATTGAACTTCCCAGAAGTTGTTCAGTATTCGGTTGATGAATTAAGCGAAGACGAATGGAAAATAGTTTATAAAACTTTTGAACAGGCAGTGGCAAATTTCCAAAACTTTAGACAGGATGAAGGTGGAGTTTTAAAGCTTGACTTGATTCTGCGAATAACAAACATAATGGAAGGGATGAGACTGGTTTCAGAACAGGAGCCACTACGTATTCCATCAATAAAAGATCGTTTAAGCCAGTTTTTAGTAGATGCTGTTGGAAAAGAGAACATTGATCATAACCGCTTTGAGCAGGAGTTGATCTATTTTATCGACAAGTTGGATATCACTGAAGAAAAAACCCGTTTAAAAAGCCATTGCGATTACTTTATTGCTGCACTGCAGGATAAAGATGCAAACGGAAAAAAATTAGGATTTATTTCACAGGAAATAGGACGCGAGATCAATACAATGGGCTCAAAGGCCAATGATGCTAAAATGCAACAGATTGTTGTGGGCATGAAAGAAGAACTGGAAAAGATCAAGGAGCAATTATTAAACGTATTGTAAAGTTGTAAGTTATAAGTTGTAGGTTATAGGTTGTAGGTTATAAGTTGTAGGTTGTAGGTAAACTAAACTTAGTATTTAAAACTTATTACCTATTACTTATTACCTATTACTTATTACCTATTACTTATTACTTATTACTTATTACCTATTACTTACTACTTAAAACTTAAAACTTACTACTCAAAACTCAAGTGAACGGTAAACTAATCATATTTTCAGCCCCATCAGGTGCAGGTAAAACCACAATTGTACATCATTTATTAAAAGTGATGCCTGATCTTTCCTTTTCAATTTCAGCTACAACAAGGGAGCAACGTGGGGATGAGGTTAATGGGCAAGACTATTATTTTATCAATCAGGAAAGTTTTCTTCATAAGATTGCCCAGAAAGAGTTTGTTGAGTTTGAAGAAGTTTATACCGGAACTTTTTATGGAACACTCAGGGCTGAGATTGAGCGGATCTGGGCTGAAGGTAAACATGTGATTTTTGATATTGATGTAATCGGCGGACTACACTTAAAGAAAAAATATGGCGAAAGTGCATTAGCTATATTTGTTCAACCCCCATCATTGGAAGTTTTAATTGAGAGACTCACTTCACGGGGAACCGATCTTCCTGAAAAGTTAGCTGAACGAATTAAAAAAGCTGATAAAGAACTAAAATATGCTGATCAGTTTGATGTGATTTTAAAAAATTACGAGTTGGAAAAAGCCTGTGCAGAAGCAGAAAAGCTAGTCACACAATTTCTTGCTCAAAATTAAAATAAGATGTCCTACTTACCCATTCTTACATCTCATATCTCATATCTAGTATCTCATATCTCACATCTAGTATCTCATATCTCATATCTCATATCTAGTATCTCACATCTCACATCTAGTATCTCATATCTCATATCTCCAAGTATATGAAAATAGGACTATTCTTCGGCTCATTCAATCCCGTTCATATTGGCCATCTGATCATAGCCAATTATATGGCGAACTATACAAACCTTCAGCAAGTTTGGTTGGTCGTTTCTCCTCATAATCCTTTGAAAGAAAAGAGCGACCTGATCAATATGTATGATCGGCTGGAAATGGCGAAACTCGCAACGGAAGATGCAATAAATATCAGGGTGAGCGATGTGGAACTAAAACTTCCGCAACCATCCTATACCATTGATACACTAGCTTATCTTCATGAAAAATACCCGGAGCATGAATTCAGTCTAATCATGGGCTCAGACAATTTAACCTCAATCAAAAAATGGAAAAATTATGAACTGATTCTACGTGATTATCATATTCATATCTACCCTAGACCCGGGTTTGAAATTCAAGAATTCAAGGACCATCCTTCCATAACAAGTACAGAAACTCCTCTTATGGAATTATCAGCCACGTTTATTCGGAAAGCTGTTAAAGAAGGAAAGAATGTACACTATTTTGTGCATGACAAAGTGCTTAAATTCATCGATAGCAAGAATTTATACCGTTAATATTCAGCATTATCACTGCATTTAAGACGCTGAAAGAATTATAAACATACTGTGAGCAACGAAAAAACCATACTTAAACTGAAACTTCCTACTGACCCGCTTTGGGTTAAGAATGTGGTTGAAAGTAATATTGAGGAGATTCTAACCGACCATGCCTTTTGCGAGCAGAAGGCTGCCAGCAATGCTATTACGCTTATCGTTCAAAATCCAAATCTATCTGACTTGGTACAGGAAATGGCCCTCTTGGTACAGGAGGAAATGAATCATTTTAAAAGGGTACATGATCTGATCCTTGCCAGGGGATTTGTGCTTGGCAGAGAACGAAAAGATCATTATGTGAATGAACTCTTACAATTTGTGATCAAAGGCGGAAGCAGGCATGATCAATTGATTGACCGACTCTTATTCTCTGCCATGATCGAAGCCAGAAGCTGTGAACGCTTCAAAGTTATGTCTGAACATATCAATGATGAAGAACTTTCCAAGTTCTATTATGAACTGATGGTCAGTGAAGCTGGGCATTATACCATGTTCATTGGGCTCGCTCGAAAATATGCTGAAGGAATCGATGTTGAAAAACGCTGGAAAGAATTTCTAGAGTATGAAGCTAAGGTTATACAAAATTACGGGAAATCGGAAACGATACATGGTTGATAACCGAATTATTTTACTCATAACCGACTATTTATCCCGTTGAGGCAGGTAGAAAGTTAGGATGAATAAATTAGAGATATGATCAACAGATCTCTCAACAGTATCTGCCAAAGAAAACCTAGCGCAGGTGATCGAAAAAACGTTAAAATGGGCGTCATTCCGAATGAGGAACGAAGAGGAATCTGTTGAGTAAAACAGAGATTTGATCAGCAGATCTCTCCACGATTCAAAGTTTTTTAAAGGGAAACATAATTTAACGTGTTCGAGATGACGTTAATGTTGTCATCAAATCGAACAATCAAACAAAAAGCACGAATAACTATTCTTACTATTTCTTAAACAACAGAAATATAGCAGGCCGTTTATGCAATTGCGGAATCTTCAGCTTCCATTCCCTTATACTTTTTGTCTGAATGAATTCACTTTCTGAGGTTAAGTCGCAGGCAATACATAATCTTGTTTCGGGTTTACAGCTTTTTAAGACCTCTTCCAGCATCGAATCGTTGCGAAATGGCGTTTCAATGAACATCTGAGTCTGGCTATGTCGCTCTGCCACCCCTTCTAACTCCTTAACCTTATTAGCCCGTTGTAACTTATCAATTGGCAAATAACCATGAAATGTAAAACTCTGTCCGCTAAAACCAGAAGCCATCAAAGCCAGTAATATAGAACTGGGTCCGACCAATGGAACAACTTTTATACCTTTTGAATGGGCTAAGGCCACAATTTCTGCTCCCGGATCAGCAACACCAGGACAACCGGCCTCACTCATCAAACCCACATCTTTGCCCGATAACAAGCCTTTAAAGAATTCCTGAATATTACCATCTCTGTTATGCTTACCATAATCATGAATAATAAGCTCACTCTGGGGAGTTTTTAATCCAGCCTCCTTAAGAAACCTGCGTGCAGTTTTACTGTTCTCAACGATATATTCGTCAATGTGATTAATGGTATCAACTAGGTATGGAGTAAATGATTTTGCAGATGCATTTTCTGCCAATGGAACAGGAATAAGATAAAGAGTGCCTAAAAGCATGTATAGTTTTTTGTACAAATTAATTAAAATCAATCCGAAATGCTGGTTTATATTGACAAATGATGAATACTAGCTAGTCATTTATTCTGCTTAGTATGATATTAAGCAATAAATTAATAACAATACAACCTTTGCGAAATCCTGAAAGAGTGACATTATTGGTTTAGCCCTATTTCAACTTGCTGAGCGCAAGTCTCATTCTTGGGATCATTTGCTGAATATCCTCAAGAGAACAACCTCCAACAGACGCTCTAAACCAATTCAAGCTATTGTCAGTACCGAATGCCGAAAAAGGCACAATTCCCATTTTAGCCTCTTTGATCAAGTAAAAATTAACAGCTGCACTATTTTTCAAAACCTCATCATCTGGTGTAGTTTTTCCGATATAATCAACCTTTACTGTCAAATAAATTGCACCCATTGGATTAATAGCATCCACTGCAAAGCCATCTGCCTTTAGCTGGATTATTCCCTGGTAAAGTGCATCTAAACTTTTTTGAACCTTCGCTTTGAAGGTGGTCAAAAAGGTATTTAATTCAAGTGGCTGGGTTAAAAATTTAGCTGTTGCAATTTGCTCTGGCTTAGGTGCCCATGCTCCCACATGACCTACAATAGTTTTCATTTTATCGATTACGTGCTCCGGACCAAAAGCCCATCCAACCCGTACTCCTGTTGCAGCTAGACATTTAGAGATCCCATCAATATAAATTACATGGTCTTTCAACTCAGGTCTAAGGCTTACGGGATCATAATGAAACTGATTACTAAAAGTAAGGAGAGAGTAGATTTGATCGTACATGATATACAATGGCTTTTCATCTGCTGCACGGCTCTTATTCTCTTCGATCACCAGGTCACAAATTTCTTCCAGATCCTTTTTAGCAAACATGGTTCCGGTTGGGTTCAATGGAGAACATAATGCCAGTAGTGTTGCACCTTTTAAATGAGGCCTGATATCATCAGCCTTAGGCATGAAATTATTATCCGCAGATGTGATCACAGGAACTTGTTCTGCACCTGTAAAGCGACAATAATGATTGTTATTCCATGATGGCGTTGGAAAAATCACTTTATCTCCCGGATCAATCAGTGCCATATAGGTGCCATAAATCAAAGGACGAGAGCCACCCGCAACCAAAATTTGCTTGCTGTTATATTCCAATCCGAAGCGCTCTTTTACAAATGCCGAAACATTCTCACGCAACACAGCAACGCCCTCGGCGGGTGGATAATTAGTCTGATTATCTTGATATGCTTCTACAATTCCTGCTTTCAATTCATCTGGTATCGGATAAATAGTAGCGTCAAAATCACCGATAGTTAAGTTAGCAATCTGCTCACCTTTACGCTTAAGCTCATTGATCTGGCCTGCAATTTTTATAATTTCTGATCCCTCAAGTGTATTGGCTAATCTGGATATATTCATTCTGTAATGGATCTTTTAAGGATCTCTCTAATTAAATTCTTTTATTTAATATCAAACAATTAACGCAAGGACAGCTTTTTCAACTTTCTCAAAATTAAATCCGGATAAGACCCCATTAAAGGAATCGCGGATCTGCTCATTACACAAATTTCCAATACTGCCTTCATGGGTATGCTTTACACTTGAAGGTGCTTTAAATTCACCCTTTTGAATGGCTATACCAACATTTTTATAGGCTTCACGGAATGGCACACCATTCAATACTTCTTGGTTTACCGCATCCACACTGAACAGATAAGCATATTTTTCATCTTTTAGAATATCCTCTTTAATTTGAATAGACTGAAGCATGAAGGCGGTCATTTCCAGGCACTCATTTAAAGACTTGAATGCCGGAAATAGATTTTCCTTCAGCAATTGAAGATCGCGATGGTAGCCTGATGGCAAGTTAGTGGTCATCAGAGCGATCTCATTGGGTAAAGCCTGTATCTTATTACATCTTGCACGGATTAGTTCAAAAACATCCGGGTTTTTCTTATGTGGCATGATGCTCGAACCGGTGGTCAGCTGATCCGGAAAGCTGATAAATGCAAAATTCTGATTAATGAAAAGACAGGCATCCATTGCAAGTTTTGCCAGAGTAGCTGCCACTGATGACATGGCCTGCGCCAGAATCCGTTCAGTTTTTCCACGGCCCATTTGTGCATAAACTACATTAAAGTTCAACGAATCAAAGCCTAATAACTCGGTGGTCATGGTACGGTTCAAAGGAAAAGAAGATCCATATCCGGCAGCTGAACCTAATGGATTCTTATTACACACCTTCCAGGCTGCAAGCATCAGCTCCATATCATCAACAAGGCTCTCTGCATAAGCACCAAACCAAAGCCCGAAAGAAGAGGGCATTGCGATCTGCAAATGAGTATATCCTGGAAGTAATTTATTTTTATGCTCCTCACTCTGATTGATCAATTGATTAAAAAGTAGTTCTGTATTTTTAACGATTCCCTGAATTTCACTCCTGAACAATAGTTTAAGGTCTAGCAGAACCTGATCATTCCGTGATCTTCCGCTATGGATCTTTTTACCGGCATCTCCAACCCTACGGGTAAGTACTAGCTCAACTTGTGAATGAACATCTTCTACATCAGCCTCAATACTGAATTTACCGTCCTGAATTTCTTTAAATATTACTTTCAATCCGGCCTGAACTTGATCCAGGTCATTTTTATCTAAAAGACCTATACTTTCAAGCATTCGGGTATGCGCCAATGAGCCTAAAACATCAAAAGCAGCAAGCTGATTATCTAGTTCTCTGTCATTCCCTACTGTAAACTTTTCTACTGAACGTTCGGTTTTTGTATCTTTTTGCCAGAGCTTGCTCATAGTATCGCTTTGAAATTTGTAAAATATTATTTTTTATGGTTTTCCATTCGGAATCAAAATACTGTAAAAAACAGTGTTTCTACTATACCCATTGTGAATGTTCATGTGCTGACCTAATAATTCGCTAACACTTTCTAAACAAACATTCAGATCTTTTTCCATCACACAATCTCTGTCAATAATTTTATGTAGAGGTCAATCCCTTCTTCAATTTCATTTAGATAAATAAACTCATCAGCCATATGTGAACGGGCAGAATCTCCAGGACCCATTTTTAGTGAGGGGATATCCAATAATGCTTGATCACTTGTTGTAGGCGAACCATAGGTTTCTCTGCCCAAAGCAATTCCTGCCATAACAATCGGATGGTCGGTACTAATTGAAGACGGCTTTAACCGAGTAGATCTAGGATTAACATCACATTCTACATTCTGACCTATAATTTTCAGTACCTCCTCATTACGATAGGCATCAGTTACTCTTACATCAACTATAAATTTGCAGACAGCTGGCACAACATTATGTTGTGAGCCCGCTTCAATAACTGTGACACTCATTTTTATCGGTCCAAACAAACTTGATTTTTTTGCAAATTCATACGTTTTAAACCACTCAATATCTTTCATTGCCTTATATATGGCATTATCACCTTCATGGCGGGCAGCATGACCTGCTCTACCGTGGGCAACACAATCCAAGACCATTAAACCACGCTCGGCAATAGCGAGCTGCATTAAAGTTGGCTCAGCCACAATGGCAAATTCAAGCTGACCCAGTTCAGGAAGTATAAGCTCAATACCATTATTACCAGAAATTTCCTCCTCTGCAGTTATAGCCAGGCAAAGGTTATATTTTAGGTTCTTGTCATTATAAAAATGAATAAATACAGCAATAAGTGATACAATACAGCCTCCCGCATCATTACTCCCCAAACCAAATAATTTACCATCAACAATGTCGGCTGCAAAAGGGTCTTTAGAGTATCCTGGATTTGGCATTACTGTATCATGATGCGTATTGAGCAAAATTGTTGGCTTTTTTGAATCAAAATGCTCATTATATGCCCATACATTATTAAGTATCCGATGAGTTTTTACTGCACGATCCTCCAAAAACTGCTCAATTGCCGAGGCAGTTTTATGCTCTTCTTTACTCAATGAAGGGATGCTGATTAGCTTACGTAATAAATCAACACTGTCATCAAACAGTTTACTAGCCATTTTCATTAGTCGTTTGTATATAATTCACCAGCCTTTTGAGCCGATAATTTAATCCCCTTAATCATGGATGAACTAAAACCATTATGCTCCATTTCATTCAATCCGGCAATGGTACAACCTTTTGGAGAGGTAACCTTATCGATTTCATGCTCCGGGTGACTATTCAACTCCAGCAACAAAGAGGCTGCCCCTTTGGCGGTTTGAGCGGCCATTCTGAGTGCCTCATCAGCATGAAAACCAATTTCAACCCCTCCCTGAGATGCCGCACGAACAGCTCTCAAAAAGAAAGCTACGCCACAAGCACATAAAGCTGTTGCCGAAGTCATCAGTTCTTCATTGATCTTGATTACTTCACCTACAGTCTTGAACATTTTTATAACCTCTGCAATATTTTCAACCTCTGCATTATCGGATGCAATACAGGTCATTGATTCGCCGATTGCAATCGCTGTATTAGGCATTGCCCTAACCACCTGAACATTATTGCCCAGTTTTGCGCGAATATCTGCACAGCTAACTCCAGAAATCACGGAGATTACCAGATGCTTTGCAGGATCAATAGCCCCTGCAATCTTTTCGAGCAAAATATTAAGCTGCTGGGGTAATACAGCAAGAATAATGAAAGATGAGTCTGCAACAGCTGCGAAGTTATCATCGCTCACCTTGAAACCCTGTTGTTGTTGTGTTGATAAATGCTGAACATTACGGCGTGTGAGCGTAATATCTCCGGGTAGGCAATAATCAGATTTTACCAGGCCTTTAGCCAGTGACATACCAATATTACCGCTTCCTAAAATTGCTGTTTTCTTCGATGTGCTCATATTACTTAGTTAATCTTGTTCCAAAATTATGTTCATTCAATAAAGATAAAGAGTCTGATTTTCCAATATAAACCTCTTTCAATCCTTGGTCAATCGCTTCAAAAGCATTATCGAGTTTGGGTATCATGCCTTCATTGATAATTCCCTGCCTCTTCAATTCGTGATAGTAAGGTTGATCAATCAACTTGATCAGGGAGCTATCATCCTCAACATTCATGAGCACCCCAGCCTTTTCGAAACAATAAATAAGTGATGTTTCATAGAGTTTTGCCATTGAAACCGCAATTATAGATGCAATTGTATCTGCATTGGTATTAAGTAGTTGTCCGTTACCATCATGAGTGATCGCAGAAAAAACAGGGGTAAAACCTGCTTCTAATAGCTTAAAAAGCGCCTCTGAATCAACAGATGTATCATCCAGATCGCCTACAAAACCATAATCAACGAGTATATCGGCGCCTTTTTCTTCTGAAAAAACCTTAACCAGGGGACGTTTTTTTGCGCGTATAAAGTTTCCATCAGCCCCTGTAAGACCGATTGCATTGCATTGATCATTCTGCAGAGCAGCAATAATATTTTTATTGATTAATCCAGAATAGACCATCGTTACAATCTTGAGGGTCTCTCCATCAGTTACCCGGCGCCCCTCGATCAATTTTGATTTGATACCCAGGTCTGTGGAAAGCTTGGTGGCAATTTTACCGCCACCGTGTATCAGAATCTTATCGCCTTTCAATGCAGAAAAGTCCGACAAAAAATTCATCAGATTTTCCGGATCATCAATAACATTCCCCCCAATTTTTATGACATATAAAGGTTTCATTTCAGTGTCTCAAGCATATTTTTAAGTATCGTTTGCGCCGACCATACCCGATTAGCTGCTTCTTTGATCACAAGCGAATGCGGTCCATCTAGCACTTCGGCCGAAAGCTCGAAATCACGACGCACAGGCAGACAGTGCATGACCTTAGCCTCATTGGTTTGTTCGAGCTTCTTATGTGTTATCATCCATGATTCTGCTCCATGAACGGTTTTGCCGTAATCATGATAAGATGACCAGTTTTTGGCATAAACAAAGTCGGCACCTTGTAGCGCAGTATCCTGATCATATTCAATTTCTGCTCCGGGAGTGAACTTTTCAGCTAACTCTAATCCATGGGGATGAGTAATCACGAAATCAACCATCCCATCAGCCTGTGCTCTGCACATCCACTCTGAAAATGAATTCGGAACAGCCTGAGGCACCGATTTTACATGCGGCGCCCAGGTTAATACCACTTTAGGCTTTGCAGTCTTTTTATATTCTTCAATAGTTATCAAATCGGCAAAGCTCTGTAGAGGGTGCAGTGTTGCACTCTCCAAAGAAATCACAGGAACACCACTAAACTTAACGAACTTATTGAACAAACCCTCACTATAATCTTCATCACGATTCTGCAATTTAGGAAAAGAACGGAAGCCCAGTATATCACAATACTGACCCATTACAGCTGCTGCTTCGCGGATATGTTCTACTGTTGTACCGTTCATCACAACACCGTCTTCAGTCTCTAATGCCCAGCCTTCTTTATCCAGATTCATCACCATGACACTCATTCCCAGATTCAAGGCTGCTTTTTGAGTGCTTAAACGGGTACGCAAACTTGGATTCAAAAATACCAGCCCAAGAGTTTTGTTTTTACCCAGACTTTGATTTGCAAAAGGATCTGCCTTTTGAATCAGTGCCTGTTCTACAGAACCTTTCAGGTCAGTGATATCGTTTACAGAAGAAAATAATTTCATGTTTTAGAGCTAAAAGATAAAAGTACAAAGCATAAAGCTAGAAAGCACGCATATTCCAATACCATTCGATGAGCTTTTTTCCATACTTCAATCATTGTATAATATTTCATAATAATTACGCTTTCAGCTCTTTACTAAGTGCCTCTAAGAATTGATCAGCATGCGCTTTTGTTATGTTCAAAGCGGGCAATAGCCTGATAACATTTGGCTTTGCCTCTCCCGTAAATATACGATGTTTGAAAAGCAAATCTTTTTTTACGTGGCTATACTCATCAGGAAGATCAATACCAATCATTAAACCCCTGCCACGAACGTCAGTGATCTTTTCAAACTTCTTGAGCTCTGAAATTAAATAGTCGCCAACTTCTTGAGCATTTTTCATCAGATTATCCTTTTCCATAACTTCAAGCACAGCAAGAGCCGCTGCACATGCCAGGTGATTCCCGCCAAAAGTTGTTCCCAGTTCACCATGCCAAGGCTTGAACTTTGGAGAGATAGCAATTGCCCCTATAGGGAAACCATTACCCATTCCTTTTGCCATAGAGTAGACATCAGCTTCAATGCCTGCATAATCATGGGCGTAAAAATTACCGGTACGGCCATACCCGCATTGTACCGAATCAGCAATATAAACTGCATTATACTGATCGCATAGTGTTCTAATTTTTTGAAGAAAGCTTTTTGACGCCTCCCTAATTCCACCAACACCCTGAATACCTTCAATGATTACCGAAGATATCTCATGGCCAAATGCTTTGAATGTATCTTCCAATGCCTGCTCATCATTAAAGGGAAGAAAAGTTACATTATCGGTCTGGTTAACTGCTGCAATAATCTTTGGATTATCTGTAGCGGCAACCGCCAGTGAAGTTCGCCCGTGAAAACCTCCTTTGAAAGCGATGATTTTTTTTCGGTTATTGTAAAAAGAAGCAAGTTTAAGTGCATTTTCATTTGCTTCAGCACCTGAATTACATAAAAATAACTGAAAATCAGACTTGCCAGACAATTTACCAAGTTTCTCAGCCAACTCTTGTTGCAAAGAAATAATTACTGAATTAGAATAGAAAGCTACCTTATTCAGCTGATCTGTAAGCCTTTTTACATAATGCGGATGCGTATGACCAATTGAGATCACCGCATGACCTCCATATAGATCCAGGTATTCATCACCATTGGCATCCCAGACTGTACTGCCGCTAGCTGTTACAATTTCTATTGGGTTAAGTGGGTATACGTCGAATAGTTTCATTTTTATTATAGTTATAAGTTTTAAGTAGTAGGTTATAAGTTTTTCCAACCTAAGGCCTAACTTTTTTTATTAATGATATTAACATTGCCTTAACCTCATTTATAGCTTTTTCTGAAAGCAGATGATCATCAATTGATAAGTAACCGAGATCTTTTGACAGAAGAAGTAAGTATTCAGTTTCGTTAGCTGAACCCAAGGCAATATTCAAAAATCTTCCAAGGTCTTTATTAGAATTCTTACCACAACCTTCAGCTATATTTGCAGGGATTGAAGTTGAAGATCTTTTAATCTGACTTGTTAAAGAATAAATTTCTTCTTTCGGAAAACCTTTAGTGAGGCCGTAAATTTTAAGGGTAATCTCGTGTGATTTAACCCACACATTTAAGTTTTTATAATTTTGCATTCATAAACTTAAAAAATCTGATTAAGCCAATATAATTTAGTTAGCCATCGGTCCTAGATTTAACCCCATCGTCGAAAGCCCG
>CAMDQV010000006.1 GCA_945906015.1 Pedobacter schmidteae
TTAGGAGGTAAAAAACCGATCTATTTTGGAATAAGCGCTTTTACATCACTTCAGTCTAACGGACTTAAAAATGATAATTTTAATCAGCAAAAAATTCGTTTAAATGGTATCACTTTTTCAGTGGGTCAGCGTTTAAAATGGCCGGATGATTATTTTCAGGCCAATACTTCAATTAATCTTCAACAGTATATCCTAAACAATTATAATCAGTTTATATTTTCAACCGGAAACTCTTATAACTTTAACTTAACACAAGAATTTAGTAGGAATTCTGTAGATGCACCAATATTCCCAACTTCAGGTTCAAATTTAAAGTTAACTGTTCAGGCAACTCCACCATTCTCTTTGTTAAACAATAAAAATTATGCAGTTGCCACCGATAAAGAAAAGTATCGTTTTACAGAGTATCATAAGTGGAAATTTGAATCGCAATGGTTTCAGAGAATTTATGGTAAATTAATTTTAAAAGCACAAGCTCAATTTGGATTTCTTGGAATCTATAATCAAGCAGTTGGACAGTCGGCTTTTGAGCGATTTAAACTTGGTGGTGATGGTATGCAAGGATTCGATTTTCTTCAGGGTTCTGAGATCATAGCCATGCGTGGATATGCTAATAATTCAGTTATTCCTGCCGGATCAAATCCAACAATTGCTCAGGGTTCAGGAAGTCCAATCTTTAATAAATACGTTCTGGAGCTGCGACATCCTATCACAGCCAGTCAGACTGCAACAATTTTTGTTCTTGCATTTGCTGAAGGTGGTAATACGTGGAATACATTCAGAGAATTTGCACCTTTTAATATAAGACGTACTGCAGGTGTTGGTGCTAGGGTGTTCCTGCCAATTTTTGGATTACTTGGTATTGATTATGGATTTGCATTTGATAAAATACCGGGTTTGCCGGATAATGGTAAAAATCCATTTACGTTTAGTATATCACAAGCGATGAATGGAGGATTTAAATAATATCTTGATATTTTAAAAGAATACCATGTTTAGAACCTTATCTAATTATAAACTGTTAAGTACATTGCAAGGTTTTATTTAAAACAATTTTATACAAATGAAAAAAATCGTTATTATCGCATTATTATTAGTTCTTTCGAGTTTGGGAGGATATGCACAACGATTCGCATATGTAGATAGTGATTATATCCTGAAGCATATTCCGGAGTATAATTCTTCTCAAAAGCAACTTGATGCATTATCTGCACAATGGCAGAAGGAGGTAGATGTTAAATTTGCGGGTATTGAAGGAATGTTTAAGGCTTACCAAGCAGATCAGGTTTTACTTACTGATGAAATGCGTAAAAGTCGAGAAAACGAAATAATAGAAAAAGAAAAGGAAGCAAAGGAATTTCAACGGGTGAAATTTGGATTTGAAGGTGAACTTTTTCAGGTTCGTACAAAATTAATCAAACCAATTCAGGATCGTGTTTCTAAAGCTATTCAAGCAGTTGCTGATGCGCAACAATTGGATATGATATTTGACAAAAACAGCGAAATCACACTATTATATGCTAGTCCGCGTTTAGATAAAAGTAATGATGTAATAATTAAGCTTGGCTATAAGCCAGGAACAACTAATAAATAAGATATCACTAATCATAAACAATAAACAGAATACAGAAAAAATGAAAAATTTATTTAAAATAGGAGTGCTTGCAGTTGGAATAATCCTTGGATTTAATTCGGCAAATGCTCAGCAAAAATTTGGGCACATCAATTCAGCTGATCTTTTACAGTCTATGCCTGAAATGAAAACAGCCGATGCCAGTTTTCAGACTTATGCAAAAGCAAAGCAAACATCTTTAGAGTTGATGGGTGCAGAGCGTCAAAAATTAGTAACTACTTACGAAGAGAAATACAAAACACTAAGTGAGGCTAACAGAGCTACTTTAGAAAAAGAATTGACTACGTTAGGAGCAACTATCCAGGATCTAGAGAAACGTATCACTGTAGCGCAGGAAAAGGCCCAGGAAGAATTAACTACCAAACGTACTGAATTATATACACCAGTTTTTAAAAAGGCTGAAGATGCAGTTAAAGTGGTTGCAAAAGAAAAAGGTTTTGCTTATGTTTTTGATGTTTCACAACCTGGAGTTGTATATTTTGACGGTGGTGAAGATTTGATTAATGTGGTTAAAACAAAGCTTGGAATTGCAATTGTACCGGCTACTAAATAAGTAAGCTAATTACAGAATAAAAATGCGAAGCTCTAAGCTTCGCTTTTTTTTTACCCAATATTTTATAGTTTGCCTGCTAAATGTACTCGTCTGTTGATGGATGAAAATAATAACCTATTTTTGAAGCATGAGTTCAGCACTACCCATTGGAATTTTTGATTCTGGTATCGGAGGTCTTACGGTAGCAAATGCGATCCGCAAGATATTGCCAAATGAGCAAATAATTTACTTTGGTGATACCGCGCATATGCCCTATGGTGATAAATCGCCAGAAGCTATTAAATTTTACAGTCTTAAGATTGCTAAATTTTTGCTCGATAAAAAATGCAAGTTGATCCTGATTGCTTGTAATACTGCTTCTGCGCATGCCTATAATGAATTACTTCATTTTTTAGGCAATCAGGTTCCAATTATTAACGTGATTGATCCTGTGGTCGATAAAATGATCAAATCTGGAAGTCATGGTCGAATAGGGGTGATTGGTACAAAATCAACCATTCGTTCTGATATTTATGCCAAAAAATTTAAGGCAGTTGATCCAACAATTCAGGTTTCTTCATTGCCAACCCCTTTATTGGCACCAATGATAGAAGAAGGTTTTTTCAATAATAATATCAGTAAAACTGTCATTAATTCTTACCTGGCTTCCTCAAAATTAAAAAGGATTGATAGTTTAATCCTTGCCTGTACACATTATCCTTTAATAAAGCCAGAGATATCTTCATATTATAATGGAAAAGTAGATATAATCAACACAGCTGAAATTGTTGCAGAGCATCTCAAAACGCAATTAACAAGCCTTAATTTACTCAATGAGGTTCCTCCAAAAAAACATCAGTTCTTTATTTCTGATTATACTCCATCTTTTGCCCGTAGTACACAGCTTTTTTTTGGTGAAAAGATACATTTATCATATAAACCAATCTGGGATTAAGTTTAAAAATATGATTTACACTGCATTTTTAAGCAGATTATGTAAGTTTGCGTATATAAGCCCGATAAATTGAATTTCTATCTGACATATGTATTGGTTGCAAGCGCATTATTTGCATTTACTGCACTTTTTACCTTGTTTGCACTCTATTCTGAACGAAAAATCTCTGCCTTCATACAGGATCGTTTAGGACCAATGGAAGTGGGTAAGTATGGTTCTGCTAATTAAGTTTATTGTGTTAATTAACGCACTTGATCGTACATTTTTAGACATCAAATTAATAGTAGCTTCAATAGCTATTGCAAGTATGGTGCTTGGAAACTTTGCTGCAATTTGGCAAAACAATACGAAGCGTATGCTTGCTTATTCGTCAATAGGGCATACAGGGTTTATGTTTATGGCTCTATTTGTTGCTCCTGGACAGGAATATAATGCACTTATTTTTTACATGTTTATTTATGTAATAATGAATATGGCAGCATTTTTAATTGTAGATGAGATTGAGGAACAAACCGGGAAACAAAATCTGGATGAGTACAGGGGGCTTGGCCGGCAATTTACTGTGTTAATGGTTTGTTTTGTACTTGTTTTGGTTTCCCTAACAGGTTTACCACCCACCGTTGGATTTACCGCAAAGTTTTTAGTATTCTCAACTGCTTTAGATGCTTATAACTCATCGGGTTCATTGATAATTTTGGTTATGATCCTACTGGCAGCGATCAGTACCCTGGTATCTTTATTCTACTATTTTAAAATTCCTTTAAATGCATATTTAAAAGAATCAATTAGTTCTGATATAAAAATTGGTCATACGGCCAAAGCTTATCTCAGTATGTTTTTAGCATTTTTATTACTTCTTCTACTAGTTTTTCCTTCACTAATTCAACAATTCCTTTGATTTTGAAGCCTGTGTATACTTCTTTTGAATTACTAAGATTGGATGATGATTTTCAGCATTTTTTCCTTGGCTTTTTAGGGATTAAATATCTACTTTTGCAAACTCAGAGCTACTTATGAGTGACCAGATCAAACATGAGTGCGGAATCGCACTTATCCGTCTTTTAAAGCCTTTATCTTATTATCAGGAAAAATACGGTACAGCCTTATACGGGTTGAATAAATTGTATTTGCTGATGGAAAAACAGCATAACAGAGGGCAAGATGGAGCTGGTATTGCAACTATTAAACTAGATGTACAGCCCGGCAAACGTTATATAAGTCGGCATCGGGTAATGGGAGCGAATGCGATTGCAGAGATCTTTGAGTATGTTCAAAAAAAGTTTGCTGATGTTCATAAAGAAAGCCCTGAACTTCTTCAGGATACGGATTGGCTGAAAGATAATATCAGTTTTACCGGTGAAGTACTCATGGGTCATTTGCGCTATGGTACTCATGGTAAAAATAGTATTGAAAGTTGCCACCCCTTTTTACGCCAGAATAACTGGATGACCAGAAACTTGGTAGTAAGTGGTAATTTTAATATGACCAATGTTGATGAACTTCTGGAACAGTTGTTTGAATTGGGTCAGCATCCTAAAGAAAGAACAGATACTGTAACGGTTCTTGAAAAGATTGGACACTTCCTAGACGATGAGAATCAGTTATTGTTTGATAAATACAAAGATGAAGGCTTCTCTAATGAGGAGATCAGCCACCAGATTACAGAATATATTGATGTAGCTTCGATCCTGCGACGTTCTGCTAAGACCTGGGATGGTGGTTATACAATTAGCGGTATTTTTGGTCACGGTGATGCCTTTGTAATGCGTGATCCTGTAGGAATCAGGCCCGCATTTTACTATCATGACGATGAAATTGTGATCGTTACTTCTGAGCGGCCAGCCATACAAACTGCATTTAATGTTCCTTTGGAATCAGTAAAGGAAATTAAACCTGGTTATGCCCTTATCATTAAAAAGAATGGAAAGGTAAGTGAAGAGCAGTTTAGAGAACCTGAAGAACAAAAATCATGTTCATTTGAGAGGATCTATTTTTCAAGAGGAAGTGATGCCTCCATTTATAAGGAACGAAAGCAACTCGGACGCTATCTTTGTCCACAGATATTCAATGCCGTAGAAAATGACTTTAAAAACACGGTATTTTCATATATTCCCAATACAGCAGAGGTAGCTTTCTATGGTATGGTTGAAGGTGTTCATAAATATCTCAGAGATTTCCAAAAAGATACTTTACTAAATAGAGCCGACAAAATATCCGATTCTGAACTTGAAGAAGTATTGAACCTGACTGCCAGAATAGAAAAAATTGCAATTAAGGATGTTAAGCTTAGAACGTTTATAACCCAGGATGCTGATAGGCAGGATATGGTTGCTCATGTTTATGATACAACCTACGGACTGATCAATAGAGGTACAGATAACCTGGTAATTCTTGACGATTCGATCGTTAGAGGGACTACCCTTAAACAAAGTATTCTAAAGATCCTAGATCGTTTAGGCCCTAAAAAGATCATTGTAGTTTCTTCTGCCCCACAGATCAGATATCCGGATTGTTATGGGATAGATATGTCAAGAATGGGAGAGTTTGTAGCATTTGAAGCGACCATATCTTTGTTGAGAGAAACCGGAAGAGAAGATGTAATTGATCGTGTTTATAGCAATTGTATTGAATCAGAAAAGCTTGGGAATAAACAGGTAAAAAATTATGTTCAGGAAATATACAGTCAGTTTACAGATCAGGAAATATCAGACAGAATCGCTCAGATCATTACTCCAAAAGATATAAAAGCTGAAGTAAAAGTTATTTATCAAACTCTTGAAAATCTCCACAAAGCGATTCCATCTCATTTGGGCGATTGGTATTTCTCTGGCAACTACCCAACACTGGGCGGGAATAAGGTGGTTAATAAAGCCTTCATGAATTGGGTGGAAGGAAAGAATCAAAGAGCCTACTAAATTAATTAAAAATTACAGCATACAAATTGGAATTGTTAATTCTGGTTGAATGCTTTGTTCAAATTTTTATTTTTTCTCAGTTGAATTCTGACTTTATTTGATCTCCAATCGAGCCATTTTAAAACTATATTAGGGAATGTCCGCTAAGGAGGTTGTAGATTATTCTTGCGGCAAATATCAGGATAAGAACCCCTGCAATTTTATTGAGATTAGAAATTGTCTTTTCTTTAATCTTATACCTTAATTTATTTGCATAATAGGCTTTTAGCGCATCCAGGCTAAATTGTGTGATCAATATTGAACCGTAAAATGGAAGGATGTCAACAGGTTTTATTTCTCCTGACATTGAAATTACGCCACTCGTAACACTCAACCAATAGAGTAGGATTGCAGGATTAAAAATACACATGAAAAAGCCTTTGAAAAAATAACCCGTATAATTTCTATTTGAGGTGTTTTGATCATAATTGACCTTAACTTTTTTAAACAGATAATAAACTCCTATGCTGAATAAGATGATACTGCCAGCAATTCCTATCTGCATCCTGTAAATGTTCTCTAGGGCCAAAAAGGAAGTGCCATAAATGGTCAGAGCAACATAAAATATATCACAAACTACAACGCCAGCTGCTAAGGAAATTCCTGCGTTGAAGCCTTTTTCAATGCTAGTTTTAATCAGCGCAAAAAAAACTGGTCCTGTTAAAAAAGAAAGCACAAATCCCAAACTAATTCCTGAGATAATCGATTCTATCATTCCGAATTTTTATTCATTTATTGAATTGCAAATTAACCTAAAATCAAAGAATTTTATAGTATCAATGATAAAAACATTAAAAACTTAGAGATATGAGAAAATTAATTTATGTTAGATAATTATTTAAAACATACAAAATTAGATATGGATAACAATTCACAAAAAAATTATGCCTCAGCATTATATACGCTGATTACAGTGTTTTTCTTCTGGGGTTTTTTGGCTGCAAGTAATGGTATTTTTATTCCATTCTGTAAGACCCACTTTAATTTAACACAATTTGAGTCGCAGTTAATTGACTTTACATTTTATGGAGGTTATTTTATTGGCTCTCTTATTTTGTTTTATGCCTCTAAAATTATTAAGGTTGATATCCTGAATAAGTTAGGGTACAAGAACAGTATTGCTTTAGGCCTTGTTATTTCGGCAGGCGGGGCATTAATGATGATTCCTGCAGTTGACTCAGGTTCTTTTGCATTCATATTGACTTCTTTTTTCTTTGTCGCAATTGGATTTTCACTTCAGCAAACTGCTGCAAATCCATTCGTTGTGGCACTGGGTAGTCCGGTTACTGGTGCTAACCGATTGAACTTAGCGGGTGGCGTGAACAATTTAGGTGGTATTTTAGGCCCTATAGCAGTGAGTGTTATTCTTTTTGGCACAGCAACAGCTGCAGCTCCAAAGGAAGTTGAAATTGCGGCAATAAATACACTTTACTATATTTTGGCAGGTTTATTCCTTGCAGTTGCACTTTTCTTCTGGGTTTCAAAACTTCCTAAAGTAACTAGCGATGAGAAAGTTGAAGCCAGCGGGAAAACAAATCTGCCTTTATTTATTATTTTCGTGGCATTCCTGTTGATCCTTGCTGCAAATCCTATTGCAGCCGCCACGGGTGTAGCTATTTCAGTGTTGGTTTATCTTTCTTTGTTCATCATGATTCTGACCCTATTATTATCACTAAAATCAGCAGGAAAAGATAAGACAGGCTGGGGTGCCATGGGTTATCCTCAGCTTATTCTCGGTATGATCGCAATCTTTACTTATGTAGGTGTTGAAGTTACTATACAGAGTAATATGGGTGCATTATTGCAGTTGCCAGAATTTGGAGGTTATTCTGATTCTGAAATTGCTCCATTTATTTCACTTTATTGGGGAAGCATGATGATTGGTCGCTGGACGGGTGCTGTAAGTGCATTTAAATTTTCAAAAACCACAAAAACCATTCTTACCATCGTAATGCCTTTCATCGCATTCTCATTAATTTTATTTGTGAATCATTTAAACGGTACTTCAGTTCAGCAGTTTTTTATCTATGGAGTCTGTCTGGTTATTTTGATTGCCGGATTTTTCTATAGTCAGGATAAGCCTGCTAAGACGCTTTTAACCTTTGGTGTTTTAGGAGCGGTGGCAATGGTTATCGGACTATTAACTACGGGTCAGGTTGCTATTTATGCATTTCTTGCCGGCGGACTTACATGTTCCATTATGTGGCCATGTATTTTTGCACTTGCTATTACAGGTTTAGGTAAATATACTTCTCAGGGATCTGCATTCCTTATCATGATGATCCTAGGTGGTGCGATCATTCCTCCAGTTCAGGGAATTCTTGCGGATACCAGTGGTATTCACTTCTCCTATATCATTCCTTTCTTATGTTTTGCTTATTTGGCATACTTTGCTATCAAAGTAAGTTCAGAATTGAAAAAACAAGGAATTGACGTGAGTGAGCTTGACGTAGAAGCATCACATTAATGAAGGGAAAACCAAGCTTCGACTTAATATTTATGAATCTAGCAACCGACTTGGCTTCACGCTCACATTGCGTGAAAGCCCAGGTTGGTGCTGTTTTAACCAAAGACACTAGGATCATCTCAATTGGTTATAACGGACCTCCCGCAGGTACACATAATTGTGATGAAGAATGGCCTGAAACTGGCTGTCCACGCGATTCAAAGAATAGTTGCTCACTTGCATTGCATGCTGAAGAAAATGCTATTCTATATGCTGTTAAGAACGGCATGTCATTAGATGGCACAACACTCTATTTAACGCTTTCACCATGTATTTCTTGTGCAAGGATTATTTATTCATCTGGTATTAAAAAGGTATGGTATAAGGCTTCTTATGCCGAATATAAGGGGCTTCCAAGTGACGAAGGCGTTGACTTTTTAATTAAATTCGGTATCGAATGTCTCAGGTACAATACCCTATTGTAATCTTTTAAACATAAATTTAAAACACTCAATTTCCTGAATCACAATTTCATAAATTGCGACATAATTTAATGGTGTTTTTTAGTTTAACTCATGGGGTATAAAAGTCTCGCTGAATGTGTTTCTGATCTTGAAAAAAATGGACATCTCATCCGGATAAAAGAAGAGATAGATCCTTATCTTCAGGCAGCTGCGATACATTTGCGTGTTTTTGAAAATGAAGGCCCGGCGATACTTTTCGAGAATATTAAAGGCAGTAAGTTTCCTGCAGTATCAAACTTGTTTGGAACTTTGGAAAGATCTAAATTTATGTTCAGGGATACTCTTGATGCCATTAAGACCCTGGTCGATTTGAAATCTGACCCATTAAAAGCATTAAAAAATCCATTAAAATATGCAGGTGCATGCATGACTGCATTTTCTGCCTTACCCTGGAAGAATGGCCTTTTTTCTCCTATAAAATTTGGCAAAACAAGTATCTCAGCCTTGCCTCAGATAGTAAATTGGCCAATGGATGGAGGTCCGTTTGTAACAATGCCTCAGGTTTATACAGAAGATAGTGATAAACCTGGCATTATGAATGCAAATTTAGGAATGTACCGTATCCAGCTTGGCGGAAATGAATATATTCAGAATGAAGAAATAGGTCTGCATTATCAATTACACCGTGGAATTGGTGTTCATCAAACCAAAGCTAATGCAAAAGGTAAGGCATTAAAGGTTAGTATTTTTGTGGGTGGACCACCAGCACATCCTTTAGCAGCGGTTATGCCTCTGCCCGAAGGCTTATCCGAAATGACATTTGCTGGAGCTCTTGGCAACCGTCGCTTCCGATATTTTTATGATTCAGAAGGTTTCTGCATTTCATCAGATGCTGATTTTGTGATAACTGGTATCGTTGAGCCCGGTCAAAATAAACCTGAGGGGCCATTCGGTGATCATTTGGGCTATTATAGTCTTAAGCACCTTTTCCCTTTACTGAAGGTTCGTAATGTCTATCATCGTAAAAATGCAATTTGGTCGTTTACTGTCGTTGGGCGACCACCGCAAGAGGATACTAGTTTTGGTGCATTGATCCATGATATTACCGGGTCTGCTATTCCAAAAGAAATTCCGGGCCTTCATGAAGTTAATGCGGTTGATGCAGCAGGCGTACATCCATTATTATTTGCTATTGGCAGCGAACGGTACACTCCTTATCTTAAGGAAAAAAAACCTCAAGAAATTTTAACTATAGCCAATCATATTTTAGGTAAAAGTCAGCTAAGTCTTGCTAAATATTTATTTATTTCTAACAAAGAAGACAACCCTTCTCTTAAAACAAGTGATATCTCAGGTTTTATTAAACATATACTGGAACGCATTGATCTAAGTCGCGATCTGCATTTTTATACCAAAACTACTATGGATACCCTTGATTATAGTGGTACTGATATGAATGCAGGTTCAAAACTTGTTATAGCTGCTGCAGGAGATAAAAAACGATCTTTATGGACAGAATTACCCGATTCTTTTGTCTTGCCAAGGCCATTTGATCAATTTAAAATGGTTATGCCAGGTGTTTTAGCCGTTGAAGCGCCTCCATTTTTAAGCCATGAGCAGACAGAAAGCGAAATAGAAATTCTGAATAGTGCATTAGCTTCTGCAAATCTGGATGGCTTGCCGCTTTTTATCATGTGTGATGATGCAGGCTTTGTAGCTAAAACTATTACTAATTTTGTGTGGGTAAGCTTTACTAGAAGTAATCCTTCACATGATATTTATGGCATTAACTCATTTACTGAGCATAAACATTGGGGCTGCAGGGGTCCGCTGATCATGGATGCCAGAATTAAGAAACATCATGCTCCTGAACTCATCAAAGATGCAGCAGTTGAGAAGAAAGTTGACATTATGTGTGAAAAGGGCGGTGCTTTATATGGAATAATGCACTGAGTTTTATAAAAATTTAATAAAAAGCTTCAAAGCTTTCTCATAATACTTTCTGCCTCTCTACAAAAAAGTTATCTTTGCCCATGCAAGAAAAAATCATCATTCTTGACTTCGGATCGCAATACACTCAACTTATTGCACGTAGAGTCAGAGAGCTAAACGTATACTGCGAGATACATCCCTTTAATAACCTTCCTGTCCTCAAGGACTCCTCTGGAGAGTTTGATAGTTCTGTTAAAGGAGTTATCCTTTCTGGAAGCCCTTATTCAGTAAGGCAGGAAGATGCTCCTCAGGTTGATATTGAAGCACTAAAACAGCAATTCCCTATTCTTGGTGTTTGTTATGGAGCCCAATATATCGCTCAAAAATCTGGTGGGGAGGTAAAAGCATCCTCCACACGTGAGTATGGCAGAGCTTGTCTTGATTTTATAGATCACACACATCCACTCTTTAAAAATATCCCGGAAGGATCTCAAACATGGATGTCGCATGCAGACACCATTGCCTCAATTCCAGATAATTTCGAGATCATTGCCAGTACTGATTCTGTAAAAGTTGCTGCTTACCATATTAAGAATTCAAAGGTGTATGGCATTCAATTTCACCCGGAAGTAACGCATAGCACAGATGGAAAACAATTACTTCAAAACTTTTTGGTAGATATTTGCGCTTGCAATCAGGATTGGACTCCTGATGCTTTTATTGAAACCACTATCCAGGCGCTCAAGGATAAAATAGGTGATGATAAAGTGATTTTAGGATTGTCTGGAGGTGTAGATTCTTCTGTAGCTGCAGTTCTACTTCATCAGGCTATCGGTAAAAACCTTCATTGTATTTTTGTTGATAATGGTTTATTGCGTAAAAATGAATTTGAGCAGGTTCTGGATTCTTATCAGCATATGGGACTTAATGTTCGCGGGGTAAGGGCTGGTGACCGGTTTTTAAGTCAACTTGCCGGAATTAAGGATCCTGAAACAAAGAGAAAAGCAATTGGAAGGGTATTTATTGAAGTGTTTGACGATGCTGCTCATGAAGTTCAGGATGTAAAATGGTTAGGACAGGGTACGATATATCCTGATGTGATTGAATCAGTTTCTGTTAAAGGCCCATCAGCTACAATAAAATCACACCATAATGTAGGAGGTTTACCTGACTTTATGAAACTTAAGGTTGTGGAACCTTTAAATACACTATTTAAAGACGAAGTTAGAAGAGTTGGTAAAACACTAGGTATGGATAGTACACTGTTAGGCAGACATCCATTTCCAGGACCAGGGTTAGCTATCCGAATTTTAGATGATATTACCCCAGAGAAGGTGGCTATTCTTCAGGAAGCAGATGCTATTTATATCAATAATCTTAAATCTTCAGGATGGTATGATAAAGTCTGGCAGGCAGGCGCTATATTTTTGCCTGTACAATCTGTTGGTGTTATGGGTGATGAAAGAACCTATGAGCACGTGATCTGTTTAAGGGCTGTAAGTTCTGTGGATGGGATGACTGCAGATTGGAGTCATTTGCCTTACGATCTTCTTGCTAAGATATCCAATGAAATAATTAATAACGTAAAAGGAATTAACAGAGTTGTGTATGATATTAGTTCCAAACCGCCTGCGACTATTGAGTGGGAATAATTTTGTAATACTATTGAGCATGCTGATTCTTTTATCTGCATGCTCAAAAAAAATTATAGTCCCAAAGCCAGTTGAAATCCTTTTGCCAGTAGAAAGAGATCAGCAGAAAGAAATTGTGGCTGTAAAAAAGAAAACAAATCATTCAATCGCTCTTTTGCTGCCATTTGAATTAAATTCCATCAATCTTAAGACTGCTGGACGCAAAGATGTTGCAAAAGCTGATCTGGCGATAGATTTTTTTCAGGGTTTTAAGCTTGCACTTGATTCACTCATTATAAACGGTCATCATTTTAATCTTCAGGTATTTGATACACAAAGTCAGGAAACCAGAGTGGTAAACTTGGCGATGGCTAGTTCGGTAAGAAGTAACGATTTGATCATTGGCCCTGTTTTTCCGGAAGCAATCAAGACCTTTGCTGATTTCTCGGAATTAGGCCAGACGTTACAGATCTCACCATTGGCAGCATCGATGCCGGCTGAATTCAATAATCCAGGACTCGTTACTGTAAATAATACAATTAATCAGCATGGACAGAAAATTGCTGAATTTATACACCTGAATTACAAACCTGAATTGGTAAACGTGGTATTGATTAATACTCAAAAGACTGAGGATGCAAAGTTTTCTTCCTTTTTCAAGAGCTCTTTGGCCAAGATATCGGGCGGGAAGTTTCGTATTATTGAAAGGCCCACTGCTATTGCGATTGAAAGCTATTTGAATCCTGCAAAAATCAACCTAGTGATCATTGCATCTACTGATAGGTTATTTTTGCTGCCTGCAATAGATAAACTGTATAAACTGGTAAACCAAAGGTATAGTATTGAGCTATTTGGACATCCTAACTGGATCAAAGCCAGCTATTTAAGTCAGGAAAAGATGCAGGCTCTTAAATCCCGAATTTCTACATCCTATTTTGTGAATTATAAGGCACAGCATGTTAAAAATTTCATCGCACGTTACCGGGATGAGTATAGCATTGAGCCCTCAGAGTATTCATTTAAAGGATTTGATATTGGCTATTATTTTGGAGGATTACTTCAAAAGTATGGAAAAGATTATGCAGATCATCTGCAAGATAGCGTTTATCAGGGCCTGCATACTGTTTTTAAGTTTTCTAAAGATCCGAAACTTGGATACATCAATACTGAGCTACTATTGCTCAGGTATACTAATTTTGAACTTCAGCCGGTAAAATGAGATCAGAACAGCAGCTCAGAACCTTTTTAAAGGTTTTGGATAATTACCCCGGAGATAGGCCTCTCACTAAATTTTTGCCCGATTTTTTTAAGAAAAATAAGCAGATGGGCTCAACAGATCGCCGATCTGCATCCAGGTTATTGTACAATTATTTCAGAATAGGAAGGGCATTGTCAGAAAAAACAACTGAACAAAGACTTTTCCTTGCAGAGTTCTTGTGCACCTCGGCAGACAATCTTTTTCTTCAACATTTTCGTCCTGATTTGAATAATAAAATATATTTGTCGCTTGATGAAAAGATAAACTATACAGAAGTAATTGAAGGCTTGGTATTAACTGATGTTTTTCCTTTTACAAGTCATCTGTCTGATGGAATTGACAAAAAACAATTCCTTTCCTCTTTGTTTATTCAGCCTGACCTGTTTATTCGAATAAATCCTCCGGCACTGTCCAATGTTTTGAAAATAATCCTTGATAGTGGTATCGAATACAAGCAAATTGGAGATTTTACCATTGCATTGCCAAATGGAACAAACCTGGGTTCATTATTTCCGGATTCAAATTATTCTGTTAAACCATTTGAAGTTCAGGATCTTTCTTCTCAGCATACCTTGAACTATTTCAAGCCAAACCGTTATGAACATTGGTGGGATGCCTGTGCGGCTTCGGGTGGTAAATCATTGTTATTATTTTCTGAACAGCCTGATATTAAGCTTGTGGTTTCAGATATCCGGGAAAGTGTACTAGATAATCTGGATGAACGATTCAGTGCAGCTGGATTACGAACCTATCAAAAGAAATTAATTGATCTTACAACAAATCCTGATCCCGAACTCCATCATTATGAGTTTGATGGCATCATTCTGGATGCTCCTTGTAGTGGTTCAGGAACATGGGGAAGAACTCCTGAAATGATCAGCCAGTTTGAGGAATATAAAATTAAGGGATTTCAAAACTTACAAAAGACTATTATCGGAAATACATTAAAGTATCTTAAATCTGGCAAACCTCTGATCTATATAACCTGCTCAGTTTTCAGAGAGGAAAATGAAGATGTTGTCAGTTTTCTTCAGTCTGAACATGGAATGAAGCTAGTAGCTTTTGAATTGATCAATGGCTACACGAGAAAGTCGGATACTATGTTTGTTGCCCGCTTAATCAAGCCCGATAACACATAATATCAATTATAAGCCCGTATTATTTCTAAACAGCTTTATTGCAATAGCCAAAAGAATGATTCCGAATGCTTTACGCATGATATTTAAGCCGGTTTTCCCTAATATCTTTTCTAGGTAAATGGTGTTTTTGAGAACGATATAAACAAAAATCATGTTGATTATGATGCCAACAATAATATTTTGAGTGGCATATTCCGATTTTAGGGATAGGAGGGTGGTTAGTGTTCCTGAACCTGCAATCAAGGGAAATGCAAGTGGAACAATTGATGCACTTTCTGGAGCTTCTTCTTTAAATAAATTAATTCCTAATATCATTTCCATTGCAATAATAAAGATCACCACAGAACCGGCAATCGCAAAAGAAGAAATATCAAGGCCGATTATTTTTAGCATTTCCTCTCCAATAAAGAGAAAAAATATCATGAGTAGTAGTGCTACAATAGATGCTTTTTCTGATTGGATATGCCCAACTTTATTACGCAGAGAGATTACAACTGGAATTGAACCCAGAATATCAATGATAGCAAAAAGTATCATAGTAACGGATAGAATCTGGTTATAGTTGAAATTTTCCATGCTTGTGATTTTTTAATAGTATAAATCGGAATTTTATTTCTTTTAATTAAAAAAAAAGGTCTCAGAAATGTCTGAGACCTTTTTTATACTAGTGGATTTAGACTATTCTCTGTCTTTTTCGACAATTTTCCCGTCTCTAAGTTCACGAATTTTACTATGCTTCTTACCGTAGATAAAGTATATTACTACTCCAAGTGCCATCCAAATTGCTAGACGGTACCAGCTTTCGGCAGGCAAACTGTACATTAAATACAAACAAACTAAAATTCCCATTACAGGTACAAACGGTACCCATGGAGTTCTGAATGGTCTGACCACATCTGGCAGTGATTTACGTAGAACCATGATCCCGATACATACTAAGGTAAAGGCGAACAATGTACCAATACTCACCATATGTCCTAAATCTGAAACTGGCACTAAGCCAGCAAAAAGACTTACAAAAACAAGAAAAAATAAATTAGTTTTCCATGGGGTACGGAAATCAGGATGCACTGCTGCAAAGAATTTTGGCAATAAACCATCTTTAGCCATTGTGAAAAATACACGTGATTGACCCATAAGCATTACCAAAATAACTGAGGTATATCCGGCAAGGATTGCAATGATTAAAGCATCTTGTAAATAGGTATAACCAGTCATAGCAAAAGCTGTAGCTGCAGGTTTTGCATCGCCAGCAAAGTCTTTATAATTAACAAGACCTGTCATTACGTGAGCAAATAGTACATAAAGAATAGTACAAACAACCAGCGAACCTAATATTCCTATTGGCATGCCTTTTTGCGGATTTTTAGCTTCTTGAGCTGCAGTTGATACCGCATCAAAACCAATAAAGGCAAAGAATACTACTGCTGCCCCTGATGAAATACCTGTCCATCCAAAATTTTCAAATTTACCGGTGTTTTCTGGAATATAGGGTACGTAATTGTCGGGATTAATATGACTCCATCCTAAAATGATGAATATTAATACGACAGTTACCTTTAAAATGACCAGGAAGTTATTCATGTTTGCAGATCCCTGAGTACCACGAATCAATACAAGAGAAAGAACACTGACAATAAAAATGGCTGGTAAATTAATTATACCGCCATTAATTACGGTTCCATCTCCCAATTTCATAGTTTCCCATGGAGATACAATGAATTCATGCGGGAGATTAATATTGTATTTGTTAAGTAGTTCTAACAGGTATCTTGACCAGCTTACAGCTACAGTAGCAGCTCCTAAAGCATATTCAAGAACAAGGTCCCAACCAATGACCCATGCCATAAACTCACCCATTGTAGCATAAGAATAGGTGTATGCACTTCCAGCAACTGGAATCATGGATGCAAATTCTGCATAACAAAGTCCAGCAAATGCACAGGCAAAAGCAGCTAGTGCAAATGAGATGGTTACTGCCGGACCAGCATTCTCTGCAGCAGCAATTCCTGTGAGCGAAAATAATCCGGCACCAATAATTGCACCTATTCCTAAAGCAACCAGATTTACACTGCTTAATGATCGTTTTAATGTGCCTTCACCTGTCTCATTTGATTCGAACATTAACTGTTCGATAGATTTTTTGTGGAACATACGAATTGGTTTAGTTAATAAAGTTATGTGAAAGTATGATTTAAACAGATTTCAAACGTAATTAATTTAAATGGTATTATGATACCTGATTGATCTTTTCAATTACGAAAGGGATATATGTTTATTAGTCATCTTATCTGTTGAGTAGCTTAGCATTCAGTTAACACAAAAGGGAATTCAATTTGAATTCCCTTTTGTGTCTATATTATCTTCTGATTGTATCAGTCGTATTTACAATGGTATCGAGGGTTGTATTGCCAGCCTGATCTTCAGATTTGATCACTTTTATTTCTTTTTGAACTTCAACAGTTACCTTATGGCTCAAGCCAGCAGAAATATGAGGGGCAATGATCAAGGATACGATTGACATAAGCTTGATTAGAATGTTCATTGAAGGGCCTGATGTATCTTTAAATGGATCTCCAACAGTATCTCCTGTAACAGAAGCTTTATGTGGTTCAGATTTTTTGTAGTACATCTCGCCATCAATCTCAACACCTTTTTCAAATGATTTTTTTGCATTATCCCATGCACCACCTGCATTAGACTGGAACATGCCCATTAATACACCTGAAACAGTAACACCTGCTAATAGTCCGCCTAAAACCTCAGGACCAAAAGAAAATCCGATGATGATTGGAACGATTAGGGCAATTGCACCAGGTAACATCATTTCACGAATGGATGCTTTTGTTGAAATGGCCACACATTTTTCATATTCAGGTTTTGCTTTGTATTCCATGATTCCGGGAATTTCGCGAAACTGTCTGCGCACTTCATTCACCATGTCCATAGCTGCTCTACCTACTGCAGAGATACAAAGTGCTGAGAAAATAAATGGAATCATTCCTCCAACAAATAATCCTGCAAGTACGTCTGCTTTATAAATATCAATATGATCTATACCGGCAACACCAACAAATGCAGCAAATAATGCAAGTGATGTTAAGGCCGCTGAAGCAATTGCAAAACCTTTTCCTGTTGCGGCAGTAGTATTGCCTACAGCATCCAGGTTATCAGTACGATCTCGAACTTCTGGAGGCAATCCACTCATCTCAGCTATACCTCCTGCGTTATCTGCAATAGGACCAAAAGCGTCGATAGATAATTGCATGGCAGTGGTAGCCATCATTCCTGCTGCAGCAATTGCTACACCATAAAATCCAGCAAAATAGAAAGATCCGTAAATACCAGCAGCAAGCACCAGGATAGGAGCAACTGTTGATTCCATTCCTACGGCTAAACCTGAAATGATATTGGTTGCATGACCTGTAGATGATTGCTTGATTATACTAATAACCGGACGTTTACCCATTGCTGTGTAATATTCAGTAATTAGACTCATTAATGTTCCTACAACCAGTCCTACAATAATGGAATAAAATACATCCATACTTGTAAAAGCAATAGCTCCTTCTTTTAGGGTGCCTCCAACCATATCTCTGCTCATAAACATTTCACCGGCAGGCAACATCCATTTTACTGCGAAAAAAGAAACAATAGCAGTCAATATAATTGAAGACCAGTTACCCATGTTCAACGCATTTTGAACGCTGTCAGTTTCTTTACTGATTCTTACAAACGCCGTAGCAACAATTGATAATATTAATCCTAGACCAGCAATAAGCATTGGTAATAGGATAGGAGCAATTCCTCCAAAATTATCGATAGAAACAATTTCACGACCAAGGATCATGGTTGCTAATATAGTTGCAACATAAGACCCAAATAGATCGGCACCCATACCAGCTACATCACCAACGTTATCTCCAACGTTATCAGCGATAGTTGCAGGATTTCTTACATCATCTTCAGGAATACCTGCTTCAACTTTACCCACAAGATCAGCACCTACGTCGGCAGCTTTAGTATAAATACCCCCACCAACACGTGCAAATAATGCAATTGACTCTGCCCCAAGTGAAAACCCAGCTAAAACTTCGAGCGCTTTTTCCATCTCTTTTCCATTCACACTGCCACCCGTATTTACAACATATATAGTATAGAATACAATGAATAAGCTTCCAAGCCCTAAAACAGCAAGACCAGCAACACCAATTCCCATGACACTACCAGCAGTGAAAGAAACCTGTAATGCCTTTGCTAAGCTTGTACGAGCAGCCTGAGTAGTACGAACATTTGCCTTAGTGGCAATGTTCATTCCTATATAACCCGCTAGGGCTGAGGTAAATGCACCAATAACAAAAGAAACTGCAATTACCCAGCTTGAAGTTTCAACCAGGGTACCAGAATAGGCTAACAAAATGGCAGCGATTACTGAAAAATATCCAAGTACCTTCCATTCAGCTTTTAGAAAAGCCATGGCTCCATCGGCAATATAACCTGACAGCCTTTGCATGTTTTCATCACCAGGATCTTGCTTAGTAACCCAGGCTGATTTTATAGCCATAATTACGATACCAAAAACCCCCATTGCCGGTATTAAATAAATCAAATTGTTTTGTAAAAACTCCATGGATAATGCTCTATTTATATTCGTTATATTTTCTTATACAATCGGCAAAAATAGCAGGCTTATTCTATTAATCAAACTATGAAATTCATAATGTTGGGATATACACCCATTTTTCTTTAGTATTGAAATTATTGTATCTGATTATGAGGTAGTTATGTAAAATATTAATTTACGTTTTTTGTTCTTTTTTTTAATTAAAAAAGAGAAAAATATGATTTGCATTAATTTTATTGATTACAGCTATTTTTTTAATGTAAGTTTAATCTTAAATCAAAACTCAATATTAATATGAATGAAACTTTAGACCAAAATGAAATGAAGCGTGAACTCGGTCTTCTGGATGCAACATTATTGGTTGCAGGTACTATGATCGGTTCTGGAATTTTTATCGTTGCAGCAGATATTACTCGTAATGTCGGTTCTGCCGGATGGCTGATCGCTGTTTGGTTAATTACCGGATTAATGACCTTAATTGCTGCGGTTAGTTATGGAGAACTCAGTGCAATGTTTCCGAAAGCTGGTGGACAGTATGTTTATCTGAAAGAAGCTTACAACCCATTGGTGGGGTTTTTATATGGATGGAGTTTTTTTGCTGTCATACAAACTGGTACTATAGCAGCGGTTGGAGTGGCTTTTTCAAAGTTTACCGCATATTTATGGCCTCAGGTTAGTGAAGATCTCATACTACTTACCCTGGGTTCAGTCAAAATTTCAGCAGCTCAGGTTCTGGCAATTGGTATAATTATAGTGCTTACCTATATCAATACAAAAGGAGTAAAGGGTGGTAAAATGATTCAAACTTCATTTACCCTAACCAAATTACTTAGCCTTTTTGGTCTGATTATCTTTGGATTTATTGTAATGAAGCCTGAAATATGGACATCTAACTGGCAGAATGCATGGAGCATGCAAAAACTAAGCCCCGATGGCACATTTGAGTCGCTTACCATTGCTGCCGCTCTTGGTGCGGTAGCTGCCGCCATGGTTGGTTCGATATTTAGCAGTGATGCATGGAATAACGTGACCTTCATTGCCGGAGAGGTTAGAAATCCTAAGCGAAATATCGGATTGAGTTTATTTCTGGGTACACTAATCGTAACCATTGTATATATTCTTGCAAATCTTGTTTATTTGGCAGTTCTACCTTTGCAAGAGATTGCATACGCAGAAAAAGATAGGGTTGCTGTTGCTGCTTCAAGTGTGATATTCGGTAATGTTGGAACAGTAATTATTGCATTGATGATTATGGTATCAACCTTTGGTTGTAATAATGGATTAATTTTGGCCGGAGCCCGCGTTTACCATACCATGGCAAATGATGGTTTATTCTTTAAAAAGACAGCTAGTTTAAATAAACATGCCGTTCCTGAATTCGGATTATGGTTACAATGTCTGGTGGCATCTGCATTATGTTTGAGTGGAAAATATGGGGATTTACTCGATATGATCTCTTTCGTAGTGGTTATTTTTTATGTGTTGACCATTTTGGGAATCTATATCTTAAGAGTTAAAAGACCAGAGGCAGAAAGACCTTACAAAGCTTTTGGGTATCCTTTTCTTCCAGCATTATACATTATTATGGGAATCAGCTTTTGTATTTTACTTATTATTTACAAGCCTAATTTTACCTGGCCCGGATTGATCATCGTGTTAACGGGAGTACCTATTTATTATATGTGGAAAGCATTGGATAAAAATAAGAGTTAGTTATAAGTTTATTTTTATTTAATCCTTATTTTAAAGAACCGGCACATTTTTTTGTTGCTGGTTCTTTGTTTTAGGGCAAGCTAAAATTGATGGTTAGTATATAAGCTAGCCTCAATTTAGATTTCATAAAGCAGAAGCATCATCCGCTTTTTTATGATTTTTGAAGGCAATCTTTAGCCACTGGGGCTTATGCAAATTCTTGGTTAAACGATCAAGGATCATAATTTGTTTACCTTTTGGATGATAAAATCAAATTCAAATCAAGAATATTAATTTTATTTTTAAAAAATTTCAGCTACTACAAAGGTGCTGCCACCGATAAAAATAAGGTCATTATTTCCCGCATTTTTTTTTGCTTCATCAAAGGCGGCTTGCACTGTTGGATAAAAAGTACCGGTTAGTCCAAATTTAGCTGCTTCTAATTGCAGGTCGTTTGCCGGCTTTGCTCTAGGAATAGTTGGCTGACAGAAATAATAAAATGCTCTTTGAGGCAATAGGCTTAAAATTTTCGATATATCCTTGTCTTCAACCATTCCAATAACCATATAAAGATCCTTGTGTGGTGTTAAATTGATATTTTTCATTACCTCCCTGATTCCATCTTCATTATGTCCGGTATCACAAATGATCAGTGGATTATAATTCAGTGTATGCCAGCGTCCCATCAAACCAGTTAGCTTTTTTACCTGCCTTAAAGCAGACAGAACATCCTGGTCATCTATTTGATAGTCCATAAGTCTTAAGTGCTTTACAGCGCTTAATACGCCGGCCAGATTCTTTAATTGATAGCTTCCGGTCAGATCTAATTCAAGACTGTCAAAACTAAAAACAGGGTTATC